>NZ_JBHFNS010000036.1:0-98797 GCF_041929135.1 Floridaenema fluviatile BLCC-F154
CTCCCAGAGCAATGTAAGCAGCACCCAGATTTCCCAGTGCTGTTCCTTCACCTTTGCGATCGCCAATTTCTCGATAAATAACTAACGCTTGTTGCCAAGACTGTAATGCTTCTCTAAATTTACTTGTTTGAAACTGCTGAATCCCTTGCTGTAAAAGTCGATCTGCTTCAGCTTTCTTTTCACTATTAGTCTGCGCCAAAACTTTTGGCACTGGCAAACTTGTCAAGGAATAGAAACTAATAGAAGTATCTGCAACAACAGTGAGTAAAGCAATAAATGTAGCAATTGAGAGTTTTGGTAAACGCATAGCGGTTAATTAAAAAGCTCCTCAGTGGCATATATATCTAGCACCTGAGAACTTATGCAGTTAAAAAGATTTTCCCAAAAGTATAAATTATTAACCCGTCTCTGTCATCCGTAATCTACTTCAAATCCCCTTGCCAAAAGGAATTTAGATTCAAGTCCCCCTTACCAAAAGGAATTTAGATTCAAGTCCCCCTTGTTAAGGGGGATTTAGGGGGATCTCTTTCGCTGAAATCTTGCCCCTACGATTTTAGCTAATAGCAGTAAACAATACGGGCGGGTTTTGTTGTGAGGTTATCTGTAAGAAACAAAATATACTTTCTAAACCCGCCCCTACAACTAACTATAAAAATCAATCCACCTAAGTTTTCCCAGAATTATTATTATGTTCTCGAACTTTTGCCAAAGCTTCCTCAGCTAACTGTTCCAACTTCGCATCTTTAAGTTCCCTAGCAATAGCTAAACCCTGCTGCGCCGATAAAAGAGCTTTCTGATAATCACCCAATTTAGCATAAGTAAAACTCAGCAAAACCAAAAGAGTTCCTTCCCGTTCGCGATCGCCAATCTCTCGATAAATAGCTAACGACTGTTCCCAAAACTGCAATGCTTCTTGAAACTGATCAACTTTAGACTTTTGCAGACCTTGATAAAACAGTTGAAAAGCCTCTTTGTCCTTTTCCGTATTCGTCTGCGCCAACACTTTCGCCGCTGGCAAACTTGTCAAGGAATAGAAACTAACAGAAGTATCTGTAATAACTGTGAGTAAAGCAATAAATGTAGCAATTCCGATTTTTGTTAAACGCATCGTTATTAATCAGAGAAGTTAGTATTAGTTTACTCAAATTTTGCAGCAATCCCAACCTCCCCCAGTACGTTGTTGGGCTTTAGCCCTACAGTAACGCTAAAATTCTAGAACCCCGAATTCTTCAATAAGTCGGGATTTGAACAAAAAATAAGCTGTATAATAAAGTAATTACAACTCATTTTCTATGCGAATTACCTTAAACTTATGACCGAAATATTTACTAAATCTGATATACCTCCAGCATTTCCAGACCATACTCAACTACCAGAATCAGACGGTACATTCGTGAAGAATTTTCAAGAACATCCCCAGTGTATTATTCTCACTGAATCAATTACTCCTGTGTTGCAAAACTTACATCCAGATGGACAATATTGTATTGGTCAAGATTGCGGAATTTACTGGCGAGAAACTGAACCACCGGAAAAAGGTGCTGAAGCGCCAGATTGGTTTTATGTCCCTGGAGTACCACCAAGATTAGAAGGACAAATTCGACGTTCTTACGTATTTTGGCGCGAATATACACCGCCAATGATTGCTATTGAATTAGCTAGTGGAAATGGCGAGGAAGAACGAGATGCAACTCCTTTATCTCGCACTGGAGAAGGTACTCGTCCCGGTAAATTTTGGGTTTATCAACAAATTATTCGTATTCCTTATTACGCCATTTATGAAGTTAACAATGGTAAATTGGAAGTTTATCATTTAACTGATTTTACTTACCGGAAAATTCCCCCAAATGAGAGAGGTCATTACCCAATTTTACCATTAGGTGTAGAACTAGGTCTTTGGCAAGGAAGTTTTTTAAATAACCCGGAACAACTTTGGTTACGCTGGTGGGATTTAGATGGTAATTTGTTACTTGTAGGTCAAGAAATAGCTGAATTAGAAAGACAACGTGCCGAACAGGAAAAGCAACGTGCTGAACAAGAAAGACAACGTGCTGAACAAGCAGAAAGAAAAGCGGCAATTTTAGCCGAAAGGTTAAGGGCAATGGGAATAGATCCAGATATGGATATTTAAAAATACAATAATTAATCATTTATCTGTAGAGATGTTGCCTGAAACGTTTCTACAAAATTCACGCTTGCAGTATTTCTCTTTTCGCCAAATTCAACGATGATTAATATTGTAAATATTGCTGCTAGTGTTAATTTCGACCAATTCATAACTGTAAACAACTTTAGCTCTTCACTAATGTATATGTCTAGCCTTTGAGGACTTATGCAGCAATTAAGTTGATTTCTTTATTAGAGTTCTGGCAAAAGTCGGGAATTTAGGATTTTTTTTACCACAGATGTCCACAGATGAACACAGATGAACACAGATGAAGATGGAGATTGTCTATTTTTTCCAGAGGTTTATGGGTTATGATTATTTGCTAAAGGTGTGAAGGAGAGAGGTAGTAATGAAAGATTTAACTCGTCGGAAATTTATTATTGTTTCTAGTTTAGCTGCTGGTTTTGCTTTAGCTGTTCGCCCCATTTCTGCACAAGTTATCACCACAGATAGTAAAGGTTTAATGGCGGGAGAAGTGAAGATTCCGATTGCTGATGGCGAAATTCCAGCTTATCGCGCAATGCCTGCAACTGGGGAGAATTTTCCTACTGTTTTAGTGATACAAGAAATCTTTGGGGTTCATGAACATATCCAAGATATTTGTCGCCGTTTTGCTAAGTTGGGATATTTAGCTATTGCCCCGGAAATGTTTGCCCGTCAAGGCGATGTTTCCCAAATGTCAGACATCCAAGAAATCGTTTCTAAAGTGGTTTCTAAAGTTCCTGATTCTCAAGTTATGTCCGATCTAGATGCTACTGTAAAATGGGCTGCACAGTCAAGTAAAGGCAATACCAAAGAGTTAGGAATTACAGGTTTTTGTTGGGGTGGCAGAATTACTTGGTTGTATGCTGCACATAATCCCAGTGTGAATGCTGGTGTTGCTTGGTATGGGCGTTTAGTTGGGGAATCTACTGCTTTAACTCCGAAATATCCGATCGACATCGCTCCTAATTTAACAGTACCAGTTTTAGGACTTTACGGCGGAAGTGACGATTTAATTCCTAACGATACAGTTGAACAAATGCGAAAAGCTTTAAAAGCCGGAAGTAGCAATTCCGAAATTATCCTTTATCCCGATACTCCTCACGGTTTTCTGGCTGATTATCGTCCAACTTATCGCCAAGAACAAGCCGAAGATGCTTGGAACAAAATGTTAGCTTGGTTTCAAAAATATGGAGTTGCTTAAATAATTGCTTGTTCGGTTTACGAGTTGTCCACAAAGGAGGGAATGAATTATTGTTAATGACAACGATCCTGTTTTTGAATCAACTGAAGAAATAACTCGCGCCGTTGTAGTCAGAAATCCTGATGGAACGTTAAAGTCAGCCTATCCTGTAGATAATACTGTGACTTTGAAGCAAATTAAATAGGAGTAAAATCAATGAATTATTCCACTAGTTTTAATCTTAAAATAGAAGAACCCTGGATATGGGAAGGTTTAAAACCACCTGACGATCCACTTAATGAACTTTCGGATTTAGAAATCGGGTTAAGACTTTTTTGTTTTGAGTGGAATCATAGAATTTCACTAGAAGTTGGCGATGCTAAAAAAGATATATTTTTAGATCCTGATATTGTTTTGGTAATAGAAGAATTACCAAATAAAATTGCACAATTATCTAAAGGGAAAAAGGTTAATATAGACTTTCCCGAAAGCTATTTAATTCTGGAGTTAGTACCTTTAGAAAATACGATCGACTGCCACATCAGAAATTTTGGCTATTCAACTGAACAGAAAAGTTTTCCATTAAATAAGTCTCAAGTCTTGGAAGTTCTCACCAATTTTGTCACCGAACTTATTAACAAAGCTGTAGCAGGAGGTTACATCAAAGCAACAGAGGGAGAGGAGTTTCTCCAACCAATCTATCAAAATCGGATATTACCACAAAATATTTAAGTAATCAAATCTTTGGGCAAAAAATCTACTCGATTCAAATAAATTAACCTAATTTTGCCACCTTCAAAGTCAATTCTACTGATGGCAGCATTGTTCAAAATGAAAGAAAAACAATGTCCTGGGGGGAAATTTAAAACGGTTGCTAAAAAGCAATTGTAAAAACCTCCATGACTGACAATGGCTACTCTGTCATCGCTATTTCCATGTTTTTCTAATAGTTCTTGAAAAACTAACTTTGCCCGAACAAACCATTGTTCTGTTTCTTCGGCTGGACGATTCCACCAACCTTTTTCTCCCAAATAATCTGGTAAAATTAATTCGGGATGGTTGGCGGTAAAGTAAGCTCGGTTTTTCCCTTCGGTGGCGATCGTTTCATCAGTTCGATCGTCCCGAATATAAGGCCCTCGACATTCATGAATATCCACCCAAGCTGTTAAGGGTAAATTTAACGCTTGGGAAATGAAAGTTCCAGTAATAACCGATCGAATCATTAAGCTGGAATATAAATGAGTAAAGTGAAAACCTCTGGCATTTTGAAAGTCTCTTTCTAGGACGGGTATGGGAGAATAATTGTTCCTGAGAAATTCGGCTAAAATTTGAGCTTGTTCTTTACCTGTGGCGGTTAATTCTGGATCGTCCGATCGACCTTTACTTGAACCTCTCACCCGTCTGTTGTAATTATTTGTAGATTCGGCGTGTCTAATAAAATAAAGCTGCATACTGTAGTAGATATAATCAGAGAATTAATACATTAAATTACAGGATATCATAGATGGACAATGAAGAATGATTACTTTTGTTAATTAACGATCGCTAACCTTAAATAAGTATTTTTACAAATAATATTAGAGGATAATTTATAATTTTCATTGGGAACCTAAAATCAAGATATGCGTCAACCAATTTAGAAAGACTTCCCAATAAATTCAATAATTAACTAGCAAAAAATAGGAGGAAATTATGAAAAAGCTAGTAACTTTAGCTTTGGTAGGTTTGGCAGCTAGTTCCTTAGTAATAAGTAGTGCAGTTGTCCAAGAAACTGCGATCGCACAACAACCCAGTATTCGCAGCGTTAATCCTAACGTTGCTTTAGATGGAAATTGGCGTTTACAGTGGCGTGTTAGCGGCATTAACCATCAAGCCAGACTTTCCATGAATGGCAATTATGGTCGGATGATTGTCAATGCCAGAATGCCTAATGGACGAGTCATAAATGCCGAACAAAGAATGACACTGACACCAACGCGAGATGGTTTTATTTTGCGAGGTAGTAGACCAACTTATCCGGGAACTAACAGACGAGTTCCTAACTATAACCCTGACACATTTCGCATTCAACCTGTAGGGCGAAATCAGTTAAGAGTGACAAATTGTAGCAGTGGTGTCTGTGTTCCCGTTAATATGAGGAGAATCTAAGGCTAGAAAAATTACTAATTTTTGGGCTGGAATAAAATTTATTATCTAGATGTAGAGAGGTTTCCTGAAACCTCTCTACATTTTATTTAGCTAATTAAATTAAGTAAGAGTGCGCCTACTATTCTCTAAGAATAAAGTACCCCGATCGGGTACTGACGCAACTTATTTCAGAAATTTAAGATAAACATATTCAAAGAAAATCCGAGAAAGACTGACAAACAAATCCAAACATTAAACTTATAAAGAACTGGAGTAGGTTATGAAAAAATTTGCAGCTTTAGCTTTGGTAGGTTTAGCAGCTAGTACTTTAGCAATTGGCAGTACAATTAGCAAAGAAAGTGCGATCGCACAACAACCCGAAACACAACGTAGCATCCAACAACCCACAATCCGCCCCTATAGCGTTAATCCTAATGTTGCCCTTGATGGAAATTGGATATTACGCTGGCGTTTAAGCGGGATTACTCATCAAGCTAGACTTTCCATGAATGGCAATTTTGGCAGAATGAGAGTCAATGCTAGAATGCCTAACGGAAATTTAATCGCTGCGGAACAAAGAATGACACTGACACCAACGCGAAATGGTTTTATTTTACGCGGTAGCAGACCAACTTACCCAGGAAGTAGAAGACCAGTTCCTAACTATAATGCTGACGCATTTCGCATTCAACCAGTAGGGCGTAATCAATTAAGAGTGACAAATTGTAGCAGTGGCTTCTGCGTTCCCGTTAGTATGAGAAAATACTAAGGCTAGAAGAATTGCTGATTGTTTATGTTTAAATGTAGAGACGTTGCATGAAACGTCTCTACATTTGATTTAGGGAACACAGATTTATCAATAAAGAAAGAGGCTGAAGGTAAAAAAGCTTGATAAACTGAGCTTTGTAGCATTAATTTGAGGTGAAACCATTGTTAGACGAACAGGCAAAAAAAACGATACTGCGGATGATTCCTCATGGAATCTACGTTTGCGGCGTTAAAGATGGCGAAGACGTTAACGGTTTCACTGCTAGCTGGGTCATGCAAGCTTCTTTTGTGCCGCCATTGGTAGTAAACTGCGTCAAGCAGGATTCTAAATCCCACGCCATGATCGAGGCAAGCGGCGTGTTTAGTCTCAGCGTTTTGGCAGCTGGACAAAAAGACTTAGCACAGACATTTTTTAAACCTCAACGGCGGGTAGGAAATAAATTTGAAGATGTAGAATTTTACCTGGGACAAGAAACAGGTTGTCCAATTATTTCCGACGCTTTGGGTTATGTAGAGTGTAAAGTTGTCGGTGCGGTGCAAAAAGGAGATCACACCGTTTATGTGGGCGAAGTGATTGGTGCAGGTGTGCATCGAGAGGGAGAACCTCTGTTGCTGGAGAGCACTGGTTGGCAGTACGGTGGTTAGAAAAATTTATTAATTCTTTGTGGCTCTATCATTTGTTCCTTTGTTGACAAAGGAACAAATGATAGAGTCGGATTTTAATAGTAAGATTTTGTTTGTTCGATCGCTTAAATACCCCTTTTGAGATTTAAGTTATGCCTTTAATTAAAGTCCAAACCTCTGTCCCAGCACCAGAGAAAACCAAAATAGAAACCTTACTCAAAACCCTTTCCTCTGGATTAGCCAAACACTTAGGGAAACCAGAATCTTATGTAATGACGGCATTTGAACCAGATGTCGCCATGACTTTCGCAGGCACCACTGACCCAGTTTGCTACATTGAAATCAAAAGTATCGGCACCATGACTTCGGCACAAACTAAATCGATGAGCCAGGATTTTTGCCAGCAGATTAATCAAACGCTGGGTGTACCAGCTAATCGCATCTACATAGAATTTGCCGATGCTAAAGGCGCGATGTGGGGTTGGAATAACTCGACATTCGGCTAATGACTTATGGCTTATAATCGCGGTGAGTATTTCTGAAACCCTTTTTTTCGTGATTGCAATTTATCCTGGCAGCTTCGATCCAATAACCCTTGGACATCTGGATGTGATTTCCAGAGGCAGTAAGCTGTTTGAACGAGTCATAGTAGCTGTGCTGCGAAATCCTAGCAAATCACCTCTATTTACCATGCAAGAGCGAATGGACTTAATCCGGCAATCTACCAGCCATATTTCTAATGTGGAAGTAGATTGTTTTGATGGTCTAACTGTAAATTATGCTCAAATGCGAGGAGCTAGTGTTATTATTCGAGGTTTGCGGGTGCTTTCTGATTTTGAAAAGGAGTTACAGATGGCTCACACCAACAAGACTCTTTTAGAAGAAATTGAGACGGTTTTTTTGGCAACCTCGACGGAATATGGCTTTTTAAGCAGTAGCGTGGTAAAAGAGATAGCAAGATTTGGTGGCTCAGTGGATCATCTTGTCCCTAAGCACGTTGCTATTGATATATACAAAAAATGTTACGCCAAGATACCTCAAGAATCGACCCCGACAGTGACGAACCCAACACCGAAGAGCAATTAAACCAACAGGGAACAACAGGTGTAGACATTCAACGAGAACTCAATCGCCTAGAGGAGATGATTCTCGATAGTCCGCGAATTCCCATGTCTCGACGCACTTTGGTGGATGAAGAACAGTTGTTAGAACAATTAGATTTGGTGCGGCTAAATTTGCCAGCGGCTTTTGCGGAAGCGGAAACGATTGTCCGTCATAAAGATGAAATTATTTTGGCGGCTGAGCAGTACGCTCAACAAGTAGTGGAAGCGGCTGAGCAACGTGCTGCCCAAATTTTGGAAGAAAGCAGTGTGGTCAGACAAGCCAAATCAGAAGCACAGCAACTCTGGCAAACTGTCCAGCAGGAATGTCAGTCAGCGCAGGAGCAAACTTTGGCTGAAATTGAAAGTATGTACCGACAGGCGCAAGAGGAGTTACAGGAGGTACGTGCTAGAGCGATCGCTGAAGCCGAAGCCATCCAAAATGGTGCAGATGACTATGCTGACCAAGTTCTGTCTAATATCGAACAGAATATTAGCGAAATGTTGCGGATCGTCCGTAATGGTAGACAACAACTGCAACCTCCCGATTTTCCTCCCGCTGCTTCCATTCGGTCTTCTCCGATTCCACCGAAGAAGATTTGAGGCAGGGGTTTTGGTGCAGGGGTGCAGAGGGGCAGAGGGGCAGGGGGGCAGGGGGGCAGGGGAGACAAGGGGATGGAAAAGACATCTCGAATAACTCTTGTAGGGTAGGCATCCTGTCTGCCTTTGAGATTCTTTTTTGGAGAGGTCTAAAGAATTATTTAACTACCGCTTCCTCTCTCCTCACCTCCTTACCTCCCCACCTCCCTTTCTGCCTTCTGCCTTTTTTCGCCAAAAGCTTATATATTCAAAAATCTCTAGGTTGCTTTCAGGGGTGGTGATGAAGTTACTTTGTTTGAGTAATGGTCATGGGGAAGATGCGATCGCAGTAAGAATCTGCCAAGAATTACAACAACTTCCCACTTCTCCGAAAATAGCAGCTTTGCCGATCGTTGGTGAGGGACAAGCTTACATCGATCGGGGAATCCCGATGATTGCACCGACACAAAAAATGCCCTCTGGTGGCTTTGTTTATATGGACTGGCGACAGTTGTGGCGGGATGTTCAAGGTGGTTTGTTGGAATTACTATGGCAGCAATTCCAGGCGGTGCAAGCTTTTGCTGCACAAGGTGGGGCGATTATTGCTGTTGGTGATATTGTGCCGCTGTTTTTTGCTTGGTTGAGTGGCGCACCTTACGTTTTTGTGGGGACGGCGAAATCGGAATATTATTTGCGGGATGAGATTAAGAGTTTCCGCAGTTTTAAACGGCGTTGGGAAGGTTGGTCTGGTTCGGTTTATTTGCCTTGGGAACGTTGGTTAATGAGTCAACCTCGCTGTAAGGCGGTGTTTCCCAGAGATAGTTTAACGGCTGAAGTGTTACGGCAATGGTCGATCCCGGCTTTCGATCTGGGAAATCCGATGATGGATGATTTAGAATCTTTAACTCCTGAGTCGGTGTCTTCGCCTCTGGGTTGGCGAAGGGATTCGCTTACTGTTTGTCTTCTCCCAGGTTCTCGTACTCCTGAAGCTTACGAAAATTGGCGGCAAATTATTGCAGCTGTGGGGGGAATTTTGGATGGTTTTCGCGATCGCACAGTGTTGTTTTTAAGCGCGATCGCTCCTAGTGTAAGTTTAGACTTATTACAAGAAACCTTGGAAACTCAAGGTTGGCGATCGCGATCGACACAATTTTCCCCTGTAAAATTGCCCATTCAAGATGCAACGGCTTTAGTGTTTAGTCAAGGGAAAAATCAGTTAATTTTGACGCAGAAAGCTTTTAATGATTGCTTGCAAGCGGCGGATTTTGCGATCGCAATGGCGGGAACCGCAACCGAACAATTTGTCGGTTTAGGTAAACCTGCAATTACCATCCCTGGAAAAGGGCCCCAATTTACTTATGCCTTTGCTGAAGCTCAAAGCCGTCTCCTTGGCCCTTCGATATTATTAGTCGAAAAACCCAGCCAAGTTGCTCAAAGCTTAAAGTATTTGCTGAAAAATCCCGATCGACTCCAATTAATCGCCGCCAATGGCCCTCGCCGCATGGGAAAACCAGGTGCATCCCACCGCATCGCTGAATGTTTAGTGGAAAAATTAGAAAACAATTCGTAGTAACCACTTCAGTAGGAGTCGCGCTGAAGCGGCTACTACGAACATTTCCAGAAAACTTCGGATACAATACTGCTCGGTTTGCCAAAGCAACCTAAAATTTAACTCGGAGTTGATGTCAATTCTGAATTTAATTGTTTCTTACGCAACTTATGACTATAACTTCTTGGCTACTGGATATTCCCATTTTGCCCTTAGCATTTGAATTTGCTTCTCCAGGGCCAATAATCTTTAAACTAGGGCCATTTACCTTGCGCTGGTACGGTGTATTAATTGCTTCAGCAGTTTTGATTGGAGTTGCACTTTCCGGCTACTTAGCCAAACGTCGTCACCTCAACCCAGAAATTATTGCTGATTTAGCTATTTGGTTAGTGTTTGCGGCAATCCCAAGTGCCAGACTTTATTATGTATTATTTGAATGGCAAGAATATGCCCAAAATCCAGCAGATATCTTTGCCATTTGGAAAGGAGGAATTGCCATTCATGGTGCAATTTTAGGAGGATTAATTGCCAGTTTAATTTTTGCGCGAGTTCGTCAAGTTCCCTTCTGGCAATTAGCAGATATTGTCGCTCCTTCCTTAATTCTTGGTCAAGCAATTGGTAGATGGGGAAATTTCTTTAATTCCGAAGCTTTTGGTGCGCCAACAAATTTACCTTTGAAGTTATATATTCCTCCCCCACAACGTCCCCCAGAATACGCTAATTTTGAGTACTTTCATCCGACTTTTCTTTATGAATCTGTCTGGAATTTAATGGTTTTTGGGATTTTAATGTTTTTGTTCTTTCGCGGTTTACAGGGAAAGCCACCTTTAAAAGTGGGAACTCTATTTTTAACTTACCTGGTATTTTATAGTATTGGTCGGTTTTGGATTGAAGGGCTACGAACTGATAGCCTAATGTTAGGGCCATTGCGAATAGCGCAAGTAGTGAGTTTAGTGGGAATTATTTTAGGTTCAGCTGGTTTAGTTTGGCTTTACTTGTTTAAACGTAATTTGCCTGATGTCGTTTCAGCTAACGGTAATAATTTAGAATCAGACTCGGAAAATTACTAAGCTGAATTTTAGTTCGTTTCCTCCCCATTAAAATTTAAATTGCTGAGTTGTTTATCCACACACTTTCATGACTTATTGCCTTGGCATCATTACCAAGTACGGGTTAGTTATGGCGGCTGATTCCCGTACTAATGCAGGAGTTGATTACATTTCCACTTACCAAAAACTTTTTGATTTTTCTCAACCCGGAGAAAGGGCAATTTTATTATGTAATTCTGGTAATTTGTCTTTTACTCAGGGTGTACTTACTTTGATTCGGAAAGATTTAAAAGCTCAGGAAGAATCAAATCTTCATTCTTTGCCAACTATGTACGAAATTGCTCGTTATGTTGGCAACAAAATTCGCCAAATTCAAGAACAAGACCGCAGTTGGTTACAAAAGGATAATATTGATTACAAATGTAGCTTTCTTTTGGGTGGTCAAATTAAAGGCGAAGATATGGAACTTTATCATATTTATAGCCAGGGTAACTTTATTCAAGCTACTCCCGAAACGCCTTTTTTACAAATTGGAGAAACTAAGTACGGTAAACCAATTTTAGATCGAACGCTGAAGTATGATACTCCTTTGGAAGCTTGTGCTAAATGTGCGTTGCTTTCGATCGACTCGACTATGAAATCTAATATTTCTGTTGGTCCACCAATTAATATGGTTATGTATGAAAGGGATACTTTGGTGGTGGAGAATAAATTACAATTGCGTTTAGGAGATCCCTATTTGGTGAAAACTCGTAAGTGGTGGGAAGAGTCTTTGCGAAATGCTTTCGATCGAATGCCGAATATTGAATGGGAACATTATTCGCCAGACTCGCACGACAATGTAGAACTTGATTAATATGCTCACTTCTTTGTATGTAGTTGGGCTTTAGCCCTGATAAAGCTTGGTAAAACAAGTTAAAATCAACAGATGTTATCCTTGGGAGCATCGTTTCCCTAATGCCACGCAAAAAATCACAACCCAAAACTGCTACTCCTACCCCAGCAGCAACATTAGCACTGTCGGAACTTCATCTTCGTGTTGATGCTTTAGAGCAGGAAAATCAGAAGTTAATCAAACAGATTAAGAAAAAACGCACGGAACTGAATAATTTTGTCGAACAAATGCGATCGATAGCTACACAGATGTTCCATCGAACTATTCCGATTATGAAGCAAATGACGGAAATCGATCGACAAATTCATTCCCTATTTGATGAGATTTTTCAGCGGAAGTTTGGCAAACAAAGCAAGCGAGATATTGAGGAGGTTTATGAAACACTGCAAAACCAAGGAATAATTAGTCCTAAATCATCAGAATCTCAGGATATGCCTGAATTAGATGAACTTTTTGGCGCAGCAGGAAAAGGAAAAGGAAAAGCTGATTTTTTTCCAGGTGGTGAAACTCAAGAAGAACAATCTCCAATTTCTCAACCAGCTGTCAAAACTGAAGATTCCCAAAAAATTAGGCAAACCTTTTTGAAGTTAGCAGAGATCTTTCATCCTGATAAAGTGACAGACAGCGAAACGCAAATGCGTCACACAGAAATTATGAAAGAACTAAATAAAGCTTATCAAGAGGGAGATTTAGCTAAACTGCTAGAGATTGAACAACAACATTTAGCTGGCGAAGATATCGAGAATTTCAGCGAAGATGATTTAACGCGAAAGTGCCAGATCTTGTCGCAGCAAAATTCCTTATTGAAAAAACAGTATGAAAGTCTGAAAAAGGAACTAAGATTAGTCAAAAAAACACCGGAAGGTGCTTTGATTTCGGAATTTCGACAGGCAAGTAAAATGGGAATCGATCCGGTGGAAATGCTCTTGAAAGAAATGAAAAAACAAATCTTAGTTATTGAAGAACTTAGGGATTTTGTGCAAGAGTTTCGGGATAAGAAAATGACAATTAAAGAGTTTATTGAAGGGCCAGATTGCTTAGATACAATAATCAATCAGTCTCTCCACGACAAAATGATAGAAGAATTGTTTGAGATGGGAGTAATTAAGTTTTGAAGTTTGTTGTTCCCAATTAAGTGGGAACAACGAACCTAATTTTGGTTAGATTTAATGGAGATTTTGGGTGTCATGGAGAAGTGTGTTCCGGGGGGGGAAAAACTGCCGGAAATGGGGACGGTATAGTTGGGAAAGGCGCTGGCGACTAGGGGGATGTGGCGATCGCTAACTGCTAACCCATGCGTCGGATCGTAACCTCGCCAACCTGCTCCAGGCAAATATACTTCTACCCAAGCGTGTAAGTCTCTTTCTATTTGATCGGGATCTCCTTCTTGATAACCACTGACAAATCTTGCTGCTAAACCAACAGCACGACAAACTTCCATAAATAAAACGGCAAAGTCACGACAGGAACCAGCTTTTTGTTTCCAAGTTATTCCTGCTGGCAAAGGATCGCCTGTTTCCCGAATTAAATATTGACAAGTTTCGTAAATTTGTTGATTTAATTTACTTAAAAATGTCGTTGTTTGATGGGAACTAGCAACTAAAAGTTCTTGCGCTAATTGAGTTGCTATTGGGTCGATATTTCCGGGATATTGTCTTTGTAAGTACGGAGAAAGTAGCGTTAATAGCGATGCTGAGTAATCAATTGGCAATTTTAAAGCGAAGGATTCTAACAGGTAGTCAAAGGGATTTTCTCGAAAAGTTTCTACCTCTGAACTAACTTCTACTTTCAAAAAATTTGTCGGTTCTTTGAACCAAGTTTGGACTATTACATTGTTTTCTAAGTCGGAATTATAGCAAATTCCCAGTGGTTTTGGATCTATTTCTAAGGAAAATTTATGCAATTTTTGCTCGGCATCACTGCGGGGAACTAGTCTAATTGTGTGTGGTCTTAAAGTGACGGCTTCCTGATAGTTGTAAGTGGTAGTATGGACAATGTGGTAAAGCATTCTAACTTAATTCTCTGGAAAATTGTTGTTGTAATTCTGCGGTGCGAAGTTTGGTAAGTTCGTAACTCTTTTCGTGAATTGGTTTGAGGGCAAAGAAGGTTTCAAAAATATTGTTTCCTACGCCGTAAATTTGTTGTAATAAGTGGGTCAGATATTCATGTAATCCGTTTTGAATTATGTCTTCAGTGGTGATATAATCCAATTCGGAACGTAGGCGACCTAAAGAACGTTCCGCGGCATTTGTCCAATTACCTGAAGGAATTCCGGTGATGGCATTTAGCGATCGCTCTGCATGAATTATACAAAAGCGGATCGATCGAGGAAACTCCCGATCTAAAATTAAAAAATCGGCAATTCCAAAGGGCGTAATTCGATGTTCTCCCCGTTTGCGATACATCTCATAAGCACTCGCCGATCTTAACAAAGCTATCCATTGCAATTCATCCAAAGTACTACCAACATCTTTCACCGAAGGTAGTAACACAAAATATTTTACATCTAAAATTCGCGCCGTCTTATCTGCCCTTTCTAAAAATCTGCCAATTCTGCCAAAATGCCATCCTTCATTGTGACTCATTGTTGCATCAGTCACCCCAGCAAATAAATGGCTAGCCATTTTTACCTCGGCAAAAAATTCTTCTGCTTTAAAACTTTCTTGCTGGTGATAAGCATCTTGCACCATGAAGTAAAAAGAGTTGACTTGTTCCCACATTTCCGAAGAAATGATCTCGCGAATTGAACGAGCATTTTCTCTAGCTGAACGTAAGCAAGAAAGAATCGAATTAGGATATTCGCTATCAAATGTGAGAAATTGAATTACACTTTCTGCGGTAGCTTTGCCATATTTTTCTTTAAATCTGGGCAAGTCTCCGGTTGTAGTAATTAATGGTTCCCACTGTTGTTCTATCACAGCGGAAGAATCCAAAATCAATTTCAAATTCACATCAATGAATCGGGCAATATTTTCTGCCCTTTCCACATAACGATTTAACCAGTAAATAGCATCAGCAACGCGACTTAACATAGTTTTAATTGGGATTAGTAGGGACTGGGGATTGGGGACTGGGGATTGGGGACTGGGGATTGGGGACTGGGGATTGGGGAAGTTTTGAGTTGTAGGGGCGGGTTTAGCAGAAAATTCCCTGGTTACAGTAGAAGAGTTGACAACAAAACCCGCCCTTACAGAGTTTTGAATTCTCCTCCCCCCTGCCCTCTGCTTAGCAGAGTACCCAAGTATCTTTACTTCCGCCACCTTGGGAGGAGTTAACTACTAAAGAGCCTTTTTTTAAGGCAACTCTAGTTAATCCACCGGGATGAACGTAGATGTCTTTACCATATAAAATGTAGGGGCGTAAATCTACGTGACATCCGGTAAATTCTCGGTCTACAATTGTGGGAACTCTTGATAAGCAAATGGTGGGTTGGGCGATGTAATTTCGGGGGTTTGCTTTGATTTTTTCGGCAAATTCTTGTCTCTGTTCTAAGGTGGATTGAGTACCGACTAACATTCCGTAACCGCCGGATTCGTTAGCAGCTTTGACGACTAAAGTTTCTAGGTTAGATAATACATGACTGAGGTCTTTTTCTCGCCAACAAAGGTAGGTGGGAACGTTTTGTAAAATGGGGTCTTCTTGAAGGTAATAACGAATCATTTCGGGGACGTAAGCGTAGATGACTTTATCATCAGCTACTCCGGTTCCTAGTGCATTAGCGATCGCTACTTTTCCCGATCGATAAACATCCATTAATCCCGGTACACCTAACGTTGAATCTCGCCGGAAACTTAGGGGATCGATAAAGTCATCATCGATGCGGCGATAGACTACATCAACTCTTTTTAAACCCTTAGTAGTTCGCATTTGTAAATAACCATCAGCAACTACTAAATCTCGACCTTCCACCAATTCTACACCCATTTGTTGCGCTAAAAAAGAATGTTCAAAATAGGCAGAATTGTAAGTTCCGGGAGTTAACACTACTACCGTGGGATTTGGTAAACTTTCCGGGGCTAAATTCAACAAAGTATCTAACAAATGACTGGGGTAATCATCAACAGGTTTAATTCCCATTGTCTCGAAAACTTTAGGAAAAGCAGACTTCATTACCCGGCGATTTTCCAAAACATAAGAAATTCCCGAAGGACAGCGCAAATTATCTTCTAAAACGTACCATTGTCCATCTTTATCTCTGACTAAATCTGTGCCAGTTATATGACACCAAATTCCCCCAGGCGGTTTTAATCCGATGCAGGGTTTTAGCAATCCTTTGGAAGTGGCAATTAAGTCGGCAGGAATTACTCCATCTTTGACAATTTTTTGCGCGTCGTAAATGTCAGCAATAAAGCTGTTCAAAGCATAAATCCGTTGCTTCAATCCTGCTTCTAAAACTTGCCATTCTTGAGCGGAAACAATTCGGGGAATCACATCAAAAGGAAAAATTCTTTCTGTTCCTTGATTATCGCTATAAACATTAAATGTAGCGCCCAATTTAAACAAAGCTTGCTGTGCTACTTCTTGTCTTTGTAAAATCTCATCTGGTGGCAAAGAATTGATCCTTTCTATTAAAGGTATCACCTCTGGTCGGGGTTGATTTTTGGCAATAAACAATTCGTCGTAAAAGTCCCCTGGTTCGTAATGCTCAAAATTCATAATCTATTCAGTAATCTGTTGTTAATTTTTAACTGTTCCTGTGTTTTTGCGTCCGTTTCTTCTCAGTCCCCAGTACCCGATCGCCAGTCCCTATATATATTCTTGCTGGTTTGCCTGGGAATTCGTATACAGGGATACATTTTTTCCAGATTAATGTAACTTTTTGCTACTAATGGGCATCTTGGCTAATCGATCGGCAAATGACTGACCATTTAAGATTAAAGTCAGAATTGCTGAGAGTAGAGTATGTTAAAAATGTCTTAGCTTTCTGCAACTGTTGTATCTTGCTGCTTCGCCAATTAAGGATTTTTGGGAATGACACTGACGCAAGTTTGGGGTGTGTTGTTAATTTTCGTCTTTTGTCCCTTGTTGGGGGGACTACCCCTAGTTGCTTGGATTACTTATGCGCTGACCGGACGGAACTTGGCGAGACTGGGTACGGGAAATATTGGCGTACAAGCAGCTTTTTATCACGGGGGAACTGTTGTAGGAATTGTAGCAGTTCTTTCGGAAGCTTTTAAAGGAATTTTTGCGGTTGTGTTGGCGCGGTTGTTTTTTGCGCCGGAAATTTTTACTCAGACATCAACGGGATTTTTGGGTTTTTGGCAAAACTTTTTTCAGGTTTACCCATCAGAATGGGAGGTAATTGCTTTAATTGCTTTGGTATTAGGACGTTATTGGATTGGTAGAGGTGCGGGAACTACTAATGTTGTTTGGGGTTTTATTGTTCATGATTGGTTAGTGTCTTTTTTGGTGTTTGTGATTGGGGGAATTAGCTTTACAATTATCCGGGAAAGAAAGGCGGGAAAACTTAGTGTTTTAGTTTTACTGCCTTTGATTGTAATCTTGTTGTATCCCCAGGATCGATCGCGAATTATGGCAACGATCGCACTTGCTATAATTATCGGTTGGATCTATCAGAAACTTCCTGACGATTTAGACCTTCCGACTTCGGGGGGAAGACCGGAATCTCAAAAAATGTTTCGCTTTTTTCGAGGCGACAGATCGATGATTTCTTTAGACCAAAAACTGAATGCGGCAAAAGTTGGACAAAAAGCAGCGACTTTATCTCAATTAAAACGCTGGGGTTATGCGATTCCTGATGGTTGGGTGCTGTTACCTGGAGACGATCCTGAAGTAATAGTTGATTCGCTGCAACCTGATTTAGAAAATCCTTTAGTGGTGCGGTCTTCTGCTGTTGGTGAAGATTCCGAAACTGCTTCGGCGGCGGGACAATATGAGACGGTTTTAAATGTTAGCGATCGCACTACACTAAGACAAGCAATTATCAGTTGTCAAACTTCTTACGATCGACCAGGTGCAGTACAATATCGCTTAGACCGAAATTTACCAGAAGCAGCAATGGCGGTGTTAATTCAAAAACAGATTCGCGGTGCTTTTTCGGGTGTAGCTTTCAGTCGAGATCCCATTACTCAAACTGGCGATCTGGTAATCATCGAAGCTTTACCGGGTGGTGCTTCTCAAGTAGTTTCAGGACAAGTTACGCCAGAACAATATCGGGTAAAAATTGGCGATTTGGCAACTGCACAAAATTCTGATTTATCATCAATTACTCTCCAAGGAGAGGGGGATGTTCCATTAGGTTTAATTCGCCAAGTGGCAATTTTAGCGAGAGAATTAGAAAATCGTTATCATGGGATTCCCCAAGATGTTGAATGGAGTTATGATGGCGATCGCTTATGGCTTTTGCAAACTCGTCCAATTACTACTTTATCCCCAATTTGGACAAGAAAAATTGCCGCAGAAGTGATTCCGGGTTTGATTAGTCCGTTAACTTGGTCAATTAATCGTCCTCTCACTTGTGGCGTTTGGGGAGAAATTTTTACTCTAGTTTTGCGCGAAGGAGCGCAAGGATTAGACTTTAACGAAACTGCAACTTTGCACTATTCTCGCGCTTACTTTAACGCTACACTTTTAGGACAAATCTTTCGCCGAATGGGTTTACCTCCTGAAAGTTTGGAGTTTTTAACTAGAGGAGCAAAATTTAGTAAACCGCCGTTAATTTCCACTTTGCGAAATGTGCCCGGTTTACTCAATTTATGGGGAAGAGAAAGAGATTTAGAGGCGGATTTTGCTCGGGACGATCGCCAACACTTCGCCCCTGGTTTAACTAAATTAAAAAAATCCCAGAATACCACAGAATCTCAAGCTTTGTTAAACCGGATAGATTTAATTTTGACATTACTCCGCAAAGCTACTTATTATAGTATCCTTGCTCCTTTGAGTTTTGCCCTAAGAAAAGCAATTTTTCGGGTAAAAGATGCGGAATTAAATGCTGGGGAAGCACCAGAAGTTGCTTCTTTGCGGAGTTTAACTTCACTCGCTTTTGAGGCAAGAAATTTGCTGATTAATCAAGGAGTTACCCCGGAAGAAATATCTCAGATATTTGTCAGTTTAATCAAAACTGAAGCAGGACAAAAACTGTTACAACAGTTTGAGCAAATCTTAGAAAGTTATGGTTATTTGAGTGATGTTGCTACAGATATTGCGGTTCCGACTTGGCAAGAAGAACCCGATCATGTAAGAGAAATTTTCGCTCAATTTATTATTAATCCACCGCCAAAAGTAAGATTACCAAAAAAACAAAGATGGCAAGCAAAATTAGTGCAACGTCGCTTGGATTTAAAAGGTAGAGTTACGGAAATATATAGTCAATTCTTAGCTGAATTAAGGTGGAGTTTCTTAGCATTAGAAAAAAGCTGGTTATCATCAGGTTTACTTAAAGAACCAGGCGATATATTTTTCTTGGAGATAGCAGAAATTCGCCAAATTATCAATCAAACAGACAGCGAATTAACGAATCAAATAATCCGGTTAATTGCCAAAAGACGATCGCAATTATCCCAAGATCGACAATTAGAAACCGCACCTTTTGTAGTCTACGGAAATGCGCCGCCAATTACTATCCTCAAAACTGCTTCCTTACAACCAACAGAACTTTTACAGGGAATAGGTGCAAGTGCAGGACAAGCAGAAGGAAGAGTTAAAGTGTTAAGAAATTTGCAATCTGTGCCGGAAATTAATCGTGAAACTATACTCGTTGTGCCTTATACTGACTCTGGTTGGGCACCGCTTTTAGCTAGGGCGGGTGGACTAATTGCTGAAGTAGGAGGACGTTTATCTCATGGTGCGATCGTCGCTCGTGAATATGGTATCCCAGCAATCATGGATATTCAAGATGCAACCCGTTTGTTAAAAGATGGTCAGCTAGTGCGAATTGACGGTCAACTCGGAACTGTGGAAATATTATAATTTAGGTTGGCAATTTTTAATTAATTATGGCGAACGATAACATATCTTTGCAAGAATCTCAGCCAGTAGCTTTAGGAAGTGAGTCAAAAACGGAAACCGAATTAACGGTGAAAGATCCGACTTTTTTAAAGCAAGCATTGTTGGAAAAACTCAAAAGCTTGATGAATGTACAAGGGGAAATTTCTTTACCCTGTGTTCCAGCAATGTTAGATGAATACTTGCAGTTAGTTCAGAATTTGCTGAAAACATTAGGGCAAACTTTAACTGAAGATAATTTTAATAATTTAAAAGAATTAATTACTAAAGGTTTAGTAGAGGGATATAAAATTTCACCTCATGCACGTTTATTAGTGAGCTTTTTACCTGCGGAAGAAGCTAAAGGTTTGGCAAGTGGAATTACAATTAATACCAAAGTTTTAGTAGAATCAGTTGCCGATAAGTATCAAAAATGGCCGCAAATTCGCCAAGAACCTTTATTTGGTAGTCATCCTGATGCTAAAGTAATGAAAATTGCTGGGGAATTAGGCGATCGAGAAACGACAAAAATTTTAGATATTGGTGCGGGAACAGGTCGCAATACTATTCCTTTAGCAAAGTTAGGTTATCAAGTAGATGCGATCGAACTTACCCCCGCATTTATGGAAAAATTGACCGCTGAAGTAAACAACCAAAATTTACCTGTAAAAGTGATTCAAGGAGATATTTTAGAACCACTTTTACGCATGAAAGCAGCTTACTATAAATTAGCGATCGCCTCCGAAGTTTTATCCCACTTTCGCTACACCGATCAAGTCCGTTTATTCCTCGCTAAAATGTGCGACGCTTTACGCAGCGGCGGTTTACTTTTATTCAGCGTCTTTTTAGCAGTTGATGATTATGAACCAGATAATTTTGTGAAAGAAATGTCCGAAGTTTCCTGGTCTTATATTATCACTAGAAAAGAACTCCAAGCCGCAATGGAAGATTTACCATTAGAGCTTATTTCCGATGAATCAGTAATAGAATACGAACAAAAAAACTTACCTACAGAAGCATGGCCCCCAACCACTTGGTATGTCAATTGGGCAATGGGACGCGACTTATTTCCGATTAGTAAAAATCCGCCAATGGAACTCCGTTGGATACTTTTAAAAAGAACTTAAATAATTGGTTGTGTAAATGAGTCAGAAAACTAAAGGAATATTGGCTTACTTGGCGATCGCTTTTCTTCCAGCTTGGCTATACTGGACTATAGTTTACCTAGCCGGATTTTCAGGCACTAACCCCGCCTTTCAAGCAGTCGCCTTACCAGGAGCATTTGCCCCCGCATTAGCTTGTTTTGTAGTTCGCAAATGGGTAACTAAAGAAGGTTTTGCCGATGCTGGACTGTCACTCAATTTAAAAAGAAATTGGGGTTATTATTTATTTGCTTGGTTATTACCGCTAGGAGTAACCGCAGTCATTATTCTATTAGCAACTCTCTTTAATTTAAGTCAACCAGACTTTTCCTTACAGAGGTTTTTCACGAGTCTAAACTTACCAAATGGAACTCCAGAAACTCCCGATAATCTATTCTTTATCCTCTTACCTACCTTATTAATTCAAGCAATTATAATTGCCACACCTATTGTTTGGGGAGAAGAATTTGGCTGGCGAAGTTACTTACAAATTCGTTTATTTGCCGATCGTCCATTAATCGCCGCAATTTCTACGGGAATAATTTGGGGAATCTGGCATTACCCGCTAGTTTTTTTCGGCTATGAACGATATGAAAATCAATTTTTAGGACTGATAATTTTCACTGTATTTACAGTCTTGTTATCAATTATTTTCGGTTGGTTAAGGTTAAAAACTGGTAGTGTTTGGGCGGCTAGTTTAGGACATGGGGCGACAAATGCGATCGGCGGTTCATTAACATTAATGCTATTTTCTGGAGGAACAAATTGGCAATGGGTAGGCTATAACGGCATTCTCGCTTGGATTCCTTTAGGGTTGGTTTGTATTTGGATTATTTTTACTGGGCAACTTGGAGAGCGATCGTGATTTGAAAAAAGGTTTCAGAACTACTAAATATTGCGATCGAGGTTGGACAAAATATCTTCTAAATCCCTTAACTCATGTTTCTTGTTGATTTGCATTCAACACTGATGCCCGCAAATTCTGCCAATAAGTAGGTGTCAACATCGGATTTAATATGACAAAAAAATCACCCTTTTCCAAAGGTGATTTTAATGGCAAGAAGGTTTGATTGACTTGGCAAAAATTTAGGTATTTGGGGTGTAAGTGGTATTGTAATTGCGAGGACTGTGAGCGCCTACAGTTGCGCCAACTAATGATGCGATTAAACCTAGCAAAGAACCAAATAAAAACCACCAACTTGCTCTAGCAGCGTTACCTGCAATAGCTCTAGCTTCTTGAGCAGTAATATTAGTAGTATTAGCCGGAATATTTAACCTATTTCTAGCCGCTAATTCTCCCAGATTAGAAGCAGCAATTCCGAAAGTACCTGCTACGCCATTTGCAATTAACCAAGAGCCAATTGTCAGAGTTGCTGCCCAAAGAATTGCGCCGTTTAAAAGGGCTGTATTTCGATTCATCGGACCACTAGCACGGGCTGCTACCCAACCACCCACAAATAAGCCAATTAATAAGCTAATAATTGACCAAATTCCCACGCCAATACCAACATCATCTGCATTACTTCTAGGAGCGCCTGAATTAGCTAAACTAGTTAGACCGATCGCACTACCTAAAGCACTTAAAACTAGTTGCGTTGCTAAAGCAATTAAAATACCTGAAACGATCGGACCCCATCTGACGCGATCGTGATAATCAACAACTCGATTTGTTACCATTGGATCGGCAACATCAACTGGTCGATTTCCATAAGCCATAATTTATTCCTCCCTTGATTCCTTTGTGATAGAGTTTTTAAAGCAGATAGTATCAACTAATGTAGTTATACTTTAGGTCGATCAATGCTAAACAATATCTATCAAGGGTAGGAACTAGCTTCTCTATCGAAAGAAATAGGAAAAATAAGTTTACAAGAGTTTACTAAAAGTAACTATAAATACCCTTTAGTAAACTCCGAATAATTAAGAAAGTTAATCAGAAACAATTAACATTAAACAGGCAAAATTTATCGTAGTTTAACGGCAGTTCCGATCGCCGTAATCAGCAACAAAGCTCCTTTCTGATCCACATTAATTGTCCCCGTATCTATTTCGACACCGATCACGCCATTAGCGCCCATACTTTGTGCTCGTCTTTGCAATTCTGCGATCGCTTCCCTCTGACCTTTCTCAAAAATCTGCTCATAACTGCCAGTTCTTCCCCCAACAATATCGCGAATTCCCGCAAAAAAATCACGCAAAGCATTAGTGCCATAAACTACTTCAGCGGTCACAATTCCCAAGTAAGCATCAATCTGAGCGCCTTGAATCACGTCAGTTGTAGTAATAATCATTCCCCTACCTCAAACAGTAAAAAATATTACAATGAAAAATTTACTTAGCGACAAAAAGTAAAGATACTTTCCTCTCCAGGGTATCAAAATTTCACAATTTCTGATTCAATATCCCAAAGTGAACTCAATACTCTCGCAATGGCAGAATCCCAGGAAAAATCTACTATGCAAAAGCAAAAGCAGAGCTACTTGATGGTTAGTCTCTTGCTATTGGGAGGGTTAGCGGTAACGACGCCGCAATTAGCAAAAGCAAATGAAACTCTCCCAATTCCAGACAACCAAACTTCCCCAAATAGCGAAGTGGAAAAACTATTGCGCGAAGCTCAAATGTTGCAACGGACAGGAAATGTCGATCGCGCATTAGCCACATACCAACAAGCCGCTAAATTAGATAACACAAATCCGCGCATTTACTCAGCAATAGGCTTTATTTATGCGCGACGGCAAGATTTTCAACAGGCGATCGATCATTATCGCAAAGCAATTAAGTTAGATAAGAAAAACCCCGAACTACACTCGGCACTAGCCTTTTGTCTCGGTAAATTAGGAGATAACGAAGGTGCCGCAACTGCTTACCGACGCGCCACCGAATTAGACAAAAATAATGTCAATGCTCACATCGGATTAGCAACTGTACTCTTCCGTAAAGGAGATCTCCCAGGAGCAACAGCAGCTTATCAACAAGTAATTGCTCTCGATCCAAAAAACTGGCAAGCTTATCAGTTAATGGCAGCAATCTTAACTGAACAAAATCGTTACCCAGAAGCAGCAGATATTTTGCAGCGAGGGATCGCATACACCCCAAATAACCCAAAATTACATTTAAATTTGGGTGCAGTTTTATTCAAACAAGGCAATAAAACCGCCGGAATTGCGTCCTTACAACGAGCAATTAAATTAGCCAAACGCGACGCAAAAGTTCACTTACAAATCGCCAACGTTTTTCGGGCTAACAACCAACTTGTACCCGCTTTAAATGCTTATCGTCGGGTATTAGCAATTAAACCGAAATCCGTAGAAGCACTTTCTGGAGTTGGCGAAATTTACCTACTACAACAAAAATTCCCCGAAGCGATCCGGATTTATCGGCGCGTCATTGCGCTAGACAAACAAAATGCCGCTGCTTACTACAACTTGGGCGTAGTTTTCGCCAGACAAAGAAAGATTAAAGATGCCCTCTCGGTTTTTAACTATGTCCGCAGTCTCTACCTAAGCCAAGGCAACAACGAAAGAGCCCAGCAAGTAGAAGCCGCTATTCGGCAGTTACAGCAGTAGAGGCAGAGGGGCAGGGGGGCAGGGGGGCAGAGGGGCAGGGGGGCAGAGGGGACTTTTTAACTCAAAACTCAAAACTGAAAACTCTCCCAGTACCTAGTCCCCAGTACCTAGTCCCCAGTCCCCAGTACCTAGTCCCCAGTACCTAGTCCCCAGTCCCCTGCCTTTGGCGCAAAATGTATTCAGCGATCGCTAAATCTACAGGTGTCGTTACCTTTAAATTTGTCTCTTCTCCCTCGACAATTTTCACGGGTAAACGGCACTTTTCAAATAAAGCGGCATCATCTGTGACTTCCCAACCAGATTTATGTCCGGTTTCGTGACATTGTTTTAATAGCTGAACGTCAAAACCTTGGGGTGTTTGGGCGGCCCAAAGATTAGTGCGATCGGGAGTATCTTTAATTAAACCAGTGCGATCGACAACTTTAATCGTATCCTTCACGGGCACAGCCGCAATCAAACCCTGACATTTCTGTAAAGCTTCGGCACATCTGTCCAACAAATCAGGCGTTGCCAAACATCTTGCCCCATCGTGAATTAATACATGACGGGCATTGTGGGGTAATCCCTGCAAACCGTTGTAAACTGACTCTTGCCTGGTTTTTCCGCCTTGGATAAACCGCACGGGCTTAGTCAAAGCCATTTCTTCAGCGATCGCCTTTAAATCGGGCAAATCTTCCAATTGGCAAATTATCCCAATCCAATTAATGTGGCGAGAGGCACAGGCGGCTTGCAGAGTCCAAAAGATTAAAGGTTTGCCTAATAACGTCAGTAGGAGTTTGTTTCGATTACTCCCCATACGACGACCCATTCCGGCTGCTGGAATCAATAAATGCACTGCTTTCTCGATTTTTGCGCTACTTATTACTATATTCCACTAAAATGAGGTGCGGATAAGCCTATTTAGATCAATATGCGAATAGTAGCTCTTGTCCCTGGCGGGATTAGCGATCAAATTCTGTTTTTTCCTACTCTCGATGACCTCATTCAAAATTACCCTGAAGCTGAAATTGATGTAGTCGTCGAACCTAAGTCAGTAGGTGCCTATCGAGTCTGTAAGTCTGTCAATGATGTGTTTGCCTACGATTTTACAGACCGCAATAGTCTGGCAGATTGGGGCAATATCTTAGGTACGATCCGCGATCGCGAATATGATATCGCCATTTCTTTGAATCAAACTTGGTTAGCAGGTTTGTTAATTTGGTTGACTGGAATTCCGAAACGTATTGGCTATCGTGGTCAAGGTCAACTATTTCTCACTGATTCTATCCCCAAGAAATCAGAACAATACACTGCGGCGATGTACCACGATTTGCTACAAGGATTAAGCATTACTTCCGCTTGTCCTGAAGTAGCAGTTAATGTACCAAAGCAAGATATTCAATGGGTAGAAGCGGAACAGAAACGGTTAGGAATTTCTGATAGTGGCTATGTTTTAATTCAAGTTACTCAAGGTGAAAATTCTTACCCAACAGAAAGTTGGCGACAAATTATTCAAGATTTTCAACAGCGTCAGCCTTCTTTACCTGTGGTCTTAATCTTGGATGCTAATAACCAAGTTGTGGTTAGTCAATTGTTGCAAACTTTCCCAGATTTGAAGGTAACAGCCCCAGAAGATTTGGGTAAACTAGCGGCAATGATTGCTGGGTCGAGTTTGTTGCTTTGTACTGATGGTGCAGCAATGCAGTTAGGCATAGGAGTACAAACTTATGTGATTGCTCTTTTTGGTGCTACCGATCCAGAAAAGGTGCTGCCAAAAAGCGATCGCATTCTCGTCATTCAATCTCCCAGTGGAAAACTGTCAGATATCTCACCCAACACCATTTTAGAAAAGGTTTGGGCCGGATAAATCTATTTTGGATTTTGGATTTTGGATTTTCGATTTCAGCTAAAATCTGAAATTGATCAAGTCAAAGGAAGAATAACTTTTGCATCCTAACTCCGAAATCCAAAATTATCACTCTTCTCGACCTGCTGTTTTTCTCGATCGCGATGGTGTTTTAAATGTCGAAGCAGGTTACATTCACAATATTGCTGATTTACATTTAATTCCCGGTGTCGCTCAAGCAGTCCGTCGCTTAAATGATTTAGACATTTTTTGTTGTTTAGTTTCTAATCAATCTGGTCCTGCGAGAGGTTATTATCCAGTCGATCACGTAGAAGCATTACATCAGCGATTATGTCAATTATTGCAAACTGAAGCAGATGCTCATTTAAATGCTTTGTATTATTGTCCTTATTTGAGCCCACCAGAAGGAGGTACTAACCCAGAATTTAGCCTTTGGAGTACCTGGCGTAAACCTAATACTGGAATGTTAATCGCCGCTGCTTGGGAACATAATTTAGACCTCAGTCAAAGTTTTATGATTGGCGACAAAGCAACCGATGTGGATATGGCGCATAATGCGGGTTGTTGCGGAATTTTAGTGGAAACTGGTTTTGGTAGCAGGGTGTTAAGTGGCGCTTACCAACATCATACTCAACCGGATTATATTGCTACAGATTTAAGTGCTGCGATTGCATGGATCTGCGAACAATTGGGTAACTTAGAAATAGAGAGATAATTAAACAACTTTACGATGAATACTACCACAAATTTACCGAAAACTAGCCCGGTTGGTACTTGGACAATTACAGAGGCAAAAACGATCGATCTAACTCCCTATTCTGGTACGGTACAAATTCATCAGATGGGACAACTTTATAGTATGTCTTGGTTGACTACTTTGGGCGATTATCCGGGAATTGCTTTTTTTGAAAATGGCAATCTTTATGCTAGTTGTAGTTCTCATCCAGCTTACGGAATTAGCCTTTATCAGATTAATTCTGATGGGACTTTAGATGGAAAATGGTTTGCGGCTAATAATATTGGAATTGTTGAGACAGAAAAAGCTGTAGGTGGTATCCCTAAGCAAGTTGCAGGTACTTATAATGTTCGGGGCACAATGGGTAAATCTGGCAGTTACGAAGGTACTCTCCAAGTGACTCCTTTAGGGGAAATTTATCAGATTTCTTGGTTGGTGGGAGTTGAGTATCAAGGTGTAGGTTTGCAAGTTAACGATCGCTTAATTGTTGCTTGGGGTGAAGATGAAGTTTTTGGCTTACATTACCAAATTGAAGGTGATAAAGCTTTTGGTAATTGGGCAATGCGAGAACATTCTACTCTCGGTACAGAAACTTTATACCGGATTTGTTGAAATCAAGTCAAAAAAGGCATCATCCATTTCAATTCCAAAGGTTAATGCCATTGCTTTTAATTTGGATTTACTAGGTATGCTTTGATGATTTAACCAATCGGTTAAAACAAAGATTTTTTGCACGATAAAAAGTTCTAAGGCTTGGGGATTATATTGAATTTCATGGCTGCGAGGATGGAATTCATGGGGTACTAGCATGGCGGCGTAACGTGCTAGTTCTCCGTTTTGCCAGTTTAATAAAAAGGGTAGCCAAGGGTAAAGGGTATCGAGGCGAATAAACCACAATCTTACTTCGTCAATTTCGGAAAGTTCTCTGGGATCGTCATCTGAACGATCGTAGTTAATCTCGAAAGAAAGTTGTTGTTCGGATTTGGCGATCGCGTCTGTTTGCAATAGTTTTTCGATGACTGTTTTAGCGGGGGATAAGTCTAAGTTATTTATTTGTTCTGTGTTTAGGGTAATGGCGATCGTCATAAGAATAATTTACCAGAATTTTTCACTTTAAAATTTATTATCTACTATAACAGGTGACTGGTTATCTGCTGAAATAATCCGATTTCTCCCTTGAGATTTAGCCTGATATAATGCCCGATCTGCTAACTTAATCAAGTAAGTACACGATCGAGCGTGAATAGGAATAGTGCTGGCAATTCCTAAACTGAGAGTGACATATTTACTCACTGGCGATCTTTCATGGGGAATTTTTAAATTCGTCACCGCACGATGAATTTTTTCGGCAACATTCATGGCTCCAGTAATTTCCGTGTTTGGTAAAATGATGGCAAATTCTTCTCCGCCATAACGGGCGACTAAATCAGCTGGGCGGTTGACGGCTTTCCCGATCGTGCTGGCAATTTGTTGGAGACAAGAATCACCGACTACATGACCATAATTGTCATTGTAAAGTTTAAAAAAGTCAATATCACAAAGAATTAATGATATTGCTTCTTGTTGTCTGGTTAAACGCTGCCATTCCTCTTGTAAAACTATATCAAATTGACGGCGATTGGCTAAATTTGTTAAGCCATCTGTTGTGGCAAGAAGTTGTAATTTTTGATTGGCTACTTCTAATTGCTGGTAAAGTTCTGATTGTTGAATGGCGATCGCTATTTGATTAGCTAAGTGTTGCAAAAATTCTATTTCCCATTGTTGCCATTCTCTAGGACTTTGACAATGATGAACGCTTAATAATCCCCAAAGTAATGGTGTATTATCTGCTCGATCCCGATGAAATTCTAAAATTGGGATGACGATCGTTGCTTGAGTTTGCAATCTGGTGAAGATTTCCACATGGCAGGGATTTACTTCCGAGTCACGCAAGTCATTTATTACTTGAATTTCGCCTCTTTGATATCGAGCAATATAATTTTTCTTAAAACAAGTTTTGTTAATTTTAAACCCTAGTATTGACATGATTTCGGGGTTAACTGATTCCACAATCACTTCTCCATTCCAGTCAGAATTGAAGCGATAAATTACTGTGCGATCGGTTTGAAAAAATTGCCGTACTTCGGCTACAGAGATATTCAATATTTCTTCTATTTTCAATGATTGACGAATCCGTTCTAAGATTTTTCCTAATAACTGTTCTCGCTTTACTTGTTGGCGCAACTTTTCTTCGATTTGCTGACGCTCGATCGCATAATGGATCGATCGCACCAGTAAATCAATTTGCAATGCACCTTTAATTAAATAATCCTGTGCTCCCTGGCGTACTGCTTCAATGGCAACTTTTTGATCGTTGAGAGCCGTCAATACAATTATCGGTAAATCAGCTGCATAAGCTTTTGTATTCCTAATAGTTTCTAAACCTTTGCTATCTGGTAAACCTAAGTCTAATAACATGACATCAAACTTGGTTTCTGACAGTAAGTTTATTCCTTGATTCAGACGATTGACATTTGTTACTTGGAAGTTTATCCGATCGATCGAACCTAAGATGTCTTGGATTAATTCCGCATCAGCTAGGTCATCTTCTATTAAGAGAACTTTTAATGATTTTTGCTCTGTTTCCACAATCTCAGCTACTTCTGTCAATTGGTTGTTTGTCTAATTGCTTATGGAAGAATTTTTTTTTGCCAAAGTCTCAATCTTATCTTATAACAAGTTTAGCTAAACTAACAAACTGCGATCGATATCTCAAGAATACTTAATATACTCTTTAGCTAAAATTACTAAATGCCTGGTGGCAGAGAAACAATTTTAAACCAATAGTTAAATAAATCATTCATAATTGTAACTAATCTATCAAAAGTCATAGGTTTTACAATAAAGGAGTTAGCCCCTAAATTATAGCAGTCTCTAATATCACCTTCCTGGTGGGAAGTAGTGAAAATGACAATCGGAATGTGTCGCCAATTAGATGAATTAGATTTAAGTTGTGTCAACACTTCTTTGCCATTCAGCTTTGGCATATTTAAGTCAAGCAGAATTAAATGAGGAGTTGGGAGATTAGTTAAATTAGCATCGTCACCGCAACTATAAAGATAGTCCAATAACTCTTCGCCATTATTCACGAAAAAAATTTGCACTGCTAGGCGAATTTCTTGCAATGCTTCTTCAACTAGCAAATGAACTGAGCGATCGTCATTAGCCATTAAGATAGTAAAATTTGGGGAATATTTATTCATCGTATTTCCTCACAAATAGGATCTTTGTGAAGAGGAAACTGCCAAATTTTATTCATGAACACTTAAACACTTACCTCAAGAAATCTGAGAACTAATCGTAAAATAAAAAGTGGTTCCTTCGCCTAACTGTGACTCTACCCAAATTCGACCGCCATGAAGTTCCACAATCTTTTGGCAAATTGCCAACCCAATACCAGTACCAGAATATTCTTGAGGAGTATGCAAGCGTTGAAAAATCTGAAAAATCCGTTCAAAAGATTTAGAATCAATCCCAATCCCATTATCCTTCACAGCAAATAAGTATTCATTTTCCCTCAATTCGACACTAATCTCAATTTTCGGGGGTTCTTCTTGACGGTACTTAATTGCATTATCGATCAAATTTTGGAATAGTTGCAATAACTGAGAGCGATCGCCGATGAATGTTGGTAAATTGTTATAAACAATTGTTGCTTTATTTTTGCGAATTGTTGACTGTAAATTACTACAAACCGTAGCTAGTATGCTATTACAATCTACTGGGGAAAAACTTTTTTGGTTTCTACTAACTCGCGAATATTCTAATAAATCTTCAATTAAAGTTTGCATTCTTAAACAACCAGTGACAATATGTTGTATATATTTATTTGCTTGGTTGTCTAATTTACTTTCGTAGCGTTGCTGTAAAAGTTGTGCGTAACTAGCAATAGTTGCCAGAGGTGCTTGTAAATCATGAGAAGTAACGTAAGCAAATTGTTCTAATTCCGCATTAGAGTGTGCCAACTCTTTATTAGCTTTCTGCAATGCTTGTTCCGCTTGTTGACGAATCATAATTGCTTGTTGAAATAAAGCATTTTGTTCTTTGAGTTGTTTTTGTAGCTTGCGTAAACTTAAATGATTTTCAATTCTGGCTAATACTTCATCAACATGAAATGGTTTAGTGATGTAATCAACTGCTCCTAAACCAAAGGCTCTGACTTTATCTATTGTTTCATCTTTCGCACTAATGAAAATCACAGGTATTTCCCGGGTTTTTTCATTACTTTTTAGTTGTTCGCAAATTTCATAACCGTCCATTTCTGGCATCAGAATATCCAACAAAATCAAATCTGGCTGACTTGATTTAGCGGCTTTGATTGCCATTTGTCCACTAATTACGCCACGAGGTTCATATCCACGTTCACTTAATAAAGTAGATAAAAGCCTTAAGTTGTCCGGTTGATCGTCAACCAGTAAAATATATCCTTTATCGGCTGCTGTTTGATTAGCTTTCATTATAAATTTACTCGGTTGGGTCAGTATTTTTGTCAAGAAAAAGCTGTTTAGTCACTCTTTTAAACTTGCTAGCAAGGATACTAATGATAAGCTCTTCCGTAAAGATTGGGCAATAGTTTGAGAAAATAACCATCAAATAATTGACATTTTTATATCTATCCAAAATTAAATAATCATGATAAGTGACAGATTTGTTCCAGTTGAGGTTAGTAGCCCCAAAACTCGAGCATTATTGACCTTTTACCAGGCTATCAAAGTCTTCTGGCTTCTGGCACTAGTAGACATTTGCAGGGAGATTAAGCTAAAGTGGTAATGAGTTTGTTTTATTGGGGAAATTTTTGTAACTAACCCCAAAGCAGGAAACCTAAGTTGACAATTGGCTAGTTATATTAGCATAAGTAACATAGAAGACATAGAGTTATATGAGTGATTTACCTAATGAGGTAAGATCGGCAAATATGCAAAATCAAGCGACGGTTAAACCAATTCGGTCTTTAGAGGATGCTTTAGACAAGTGTCAAGCAATGGGAATGCGCTTGAGTCGTCAGCGTCGCTTTATTTTAGAATTGCTTTGGCAAGAACAAGAGCATTTGTCAGCCCGTGAGATTTACAACCGTTTAAATCAACAGGGTAAAGACATCGGTCATACTTCAGTTTATCAAAATTTAGAAGCCTTATCTGCCCAAGGAATTATTGAGTGCATTGAGCGATCGGACGGTCGTTTGTATGGTAATATCAGTGATTCTCACAGCCATGTTAATTGTGTGGACACTAATCAAATTTTGGATGTTCATATTGAACTACCAGAGGAGATTATTAAATTAGTAGAAGCACAAACAGGTGTAAAAATTGTCGATTACACGATTAACTTTTTTGGTTATCGTTCGCCTGAATCTTGTGAATCTGAATAATCAACTAAGTTTTTATTCCAAATACATAGTTTCATCGTTATCTAAATCGAGATTTTGCGGGATCATAGTCCGATCGCCTTGATCCTCAAGCACTAGTAATGTTGAATCAGGCTGTACAGTTTCAAAGCTAATATTAGCAGTGGAATTGACATTGCGGCGTATTCCTGTATCTAAATTAGCCAAGGCTAGTTGACAGGCGCGATATTGTTCTAAGGAGAATAAAGCACCACTTTTTTCGGCTAAATCTTGGGTTTCTTGCTCCATTTTAGCTTCAAACAAACAAGCATTAGTTAAACTGGCTAAATGAAAATTTGCGCCTAATAAATTAGCGCCAGTGAGATTCGCGCCAGTGAGATTTGCGGCTGAGAGATTCGCACCTGAAAGATTAGTTCCTGTGAGATTTGCCCAAGATAAATTAGCTTCTTGTAAGTTAGTTTTGGATAAATCTGCGCCGACTAATTCTGCACCAAAGAAGTTAGTTTTCCAAAAGTTAGCTTCGGAAAGCATGGCATTTTGCAGACAAGCTCCCGCCAAATTAAGTAACATTAAACTGTGGCGCGATCGCTCCCAAAAGGCGATCGGAGATAACACCGCAGTCCGACCAATTAAAGTTAATAATTGATCGGGATCGAACTCTTCAGGAATTGCGGGATCGCCACAGGGCCAAAATGGAATTCTCCCTTCTCTTTGACAGGTACATAATAAAAGAAATACATTCAGACCGACAGCGGCATCTATTTGCAGGACATTTAAACTATTACCTAAAGATTGAAAATAAGCGCGAGCATTGTGAGCGATCCCTTCATCTAACCAGCGACCGCGACTATAGGAACGGTAGAAATTATAAAGACGTTCTGTAAGTACTTGAAAAGAAAAAGTTTCGGGACTGCGTGCTTCTTCTCGGCGCAAACGTTCTCCGATCAATTCTTCGATTTCCGGGCTAAAAATCCCGAAACCTAATAATTTGTAAAGATGTTGGGCGACGCTAACGGATGAATTGAGGGTAAAAATAGTTTCTCCATAGGCATCGGCAACTTTTTGGGTAATCATTTTTAACTGTTGGGCGATCGCTTCGGCACAGAGGTATTCTCCTAATTTCGCATGAGAAAATTCTACGAAAGTTTTGCGATCCAGGGAACTCGAATCATGAGGAAATTGGCAATTAAAGTAATGAAAATAGAAAGGTGGTAAGGGATAATTTGAACCTAAGTAATCTGAGAGATTCGGAACATTTTCTGCTTCTACATTTTCGGCAATTTTTGTTTTTAATTCTAAAGTTACTTCCTGAGAGAAACGACCACTTTTGAGCAAAGTTAAAGCCCCTGTTTGCATTAATTGACGCAGTTGTTCGGGAGTGCGACCTTGGAGTAAATTAGCGATCGCTTCAGGAGAACGACAACTAGTAGCCAAACTATCTCCAGCTTGAATTACCCGATCTCCGGGGGACATTCCATCAGGAGATTCACCCAACAACCAGCGACAAAGGCGATCGTAAATTTCAAATCGCAATTGGGAAAACCTACTCATTGGCAACAAAGTTTCATCGATCCTGCCACTGCGAAATAAAATCCCAACCAGGAGCAAAATTAAAGGTTGATGTGTTAATGTGGCGAAACTTTTTACTTCTAAACGAAACTGAAACACGCCACTTTGCTTTAAAAAACTAAAGAAAGCTTGCGCTAAAGATTTAGATTGCAATTTCGACCAACGCTTAAACCATTCTTTCAGCTGTTCTTGATCTAATGGAGTAATTGCCATTCGCTCAAAAGAGACAGGTAAACTACGAGCTAAATTCCTGAGAGTTTCCGAACGACAAGTAATAAAAATTTTGTGGCGAGGTCGTCCAGAAGCACCCGCAAACTGCCGTTGAAAATCCTGCACTTGGTCGAAAAAAGCAGAAAATTGTCGTTCAGCAACAGGCGAAGCTGGTAACTCATCCAACCCATCTAAAATTAACAAACAAGGGGGATTTTGTGGTGAAAGCCAACCATCAGCACAGGTAAATTTAGCTAAAGGAAAAGCACTATCCAAGGTTTGAGTTAAAGTTCTGCCCAAAGTAGCATCGCGCAATCGAATGACGATCGGCATCCAAGAAGGATAAATTTCCTGAGCAATTTTTGCTGCCCAAATTTCACAGAAACTAGTTTTTCCAGACCCACTTTCACCTTCAATAATGGCAACGCTATCTAAGTTAGAAACTTGATTTATTGCCCATTCCATTAAATTAACTGCTGATGCAGAATTACTTGAAGAATGAAAAGAACTGCCGCTGGTTGTATAACGCAATTTAGTTTCTAATTCTGCTTCTACTGGTATGGCTTTCGGAGAAACAAAAATATCTTTTAGGGCGAAGAGTTCTCCTAATAAAGGTTCTGATAAAATTTTCAGGAGACTAGCTCGGTAGTTTTCCCGATGGAGATCGATGATAGTGGGAGTAGGTGGAGTAACAGCCGGAACAACAGAAAAAGTATGATCTTGATCTTGATCGAGGATTTCTAACTCTTCGCTGTCACTGATAATATTGTTTTCTAAATTATTGGCTAAATTACCCAAACGGACAAATCTTTGTAATTGGGCTAAAGCTAAAGGGTTTTCCGCAATCACAGTCAGCAAATGTCCGGGAAGTGCGTGGATTAATCTTTGGGCGACGAGTTTAGCGGGAATTTCTTCTAAGCCATTGCTGACAAACCAAGAGATCGCCAAATTATTCATTTGCTGAACTAAAAAAGACTCTCCAATTAGGGAAAGTGCTTGTTCCGCTTGGGTATCTGTTAGCCTCCCCGGACGCAAAGTTTTAATTAAAGCTTGCAACTGGGGATCGGATAAAGTAGATAATCGGGTATTATCTCCAGCAGCTGTAATGGGAACGCTGGCTCGGTCTAACCAAGGTCTTTTCAGGATATTTTCTTGTTCTAAAATCTTCTGAAACGACTTAATATAAGCAATTTGGAAAGCTAGCCATGTACCCTCATTGCGCTTCAGGGCGCGTTTGCGGCTCCAAATTCGTAACAATTGCACGCTAATCTGGGAAATTGGCTCAATTTGTTGCCAAACAATAGTTAAGGGCTGTTCCAGAAGTTCAGTTAAAGGACTAATATCAAAAGGCGTGAGGCTTTTCACCTCCATATCCTGCACCATACGAAAAGCAATACCTGCGGTTTGCGCTTCTGGAGTTTGCAGTTGAGAAAGTTCAATATTATGTTCTGTCAGCCAGTAACGAATGCTAAAGCTCATCCAACTCCTACGCCTACTTGGAAACTGCTCGCTATGGTTAACGTTAATAGATGAGGTATCTTTTTCAAAGATAAATGCTAACCATTTAAGATGTTAAGAAGCCTGGAGACTAAAAGAGAATCCAGACCTAACTCTGGAACGAAAAATGGGAGAACTACCAATTAGGAGATACAAATTCTCTCAATCCATCGCCCTATCCAGTTTAGCCTTTAGCCTTAGAAAAATGACAATTAAACTATCATGACCGAACTGGCAAATCCTGACCTGATATCACCCGATCGTCCAGTTAACTTAGTACTGGTAGATGATGAACCAGTCTTTCGTACCGGACTGCGCGTAATTATAGAACGGTTTCCCGATCTACGAGTAGTTGCAGAAGCCCAGTCGGAAGGGGATTTACGGGAAATTTCGGCGCTGCTTCGCACTTCTGTTGATTTAGTAATTTTAGATCTGGATTTGGATCGATCGCTACCCCCTGGACAATCGGGATTAGAACTTTGTCAACAGTTGAAAACTTTATATCCTCAGTTACCAGTTTTGTTGTTGAGTTCGTTCCAAGAACCTGTATTGCTGGAAGCGGCGCAACAACTCGGCGCTGAGGGTTTTTGTCTCAAGGGAACCGAAGTTTCTGAGTTAGTCAAAGCAATTCGCTTGGTTGCGGGGGGTGGAACGTACAGTTATTTGTCTTCTAATTTAGGGCAAGCAAGCCCCAATCAGCCTGAAAAAAGGGAAAGTAGCCCAAAACCGGGTTTATTCACTAGTTTGTTCGATAGAATGCGCCAGTCGGGACTGAGCCAAATTGAAGCGGCTTTGGCGGAAGTGAACGAAGAGTTAAAAGATTCGCGCCTGTCGGTGTTGGATCGGGCAATTTTGGCGGGAAGGCGGCGAGAGTTGTTAGCGGCGAGACGGTTGGTAAATGGGTTGTTAGCGCCTAGATTACCAGCTAGTGCTGCACCGAAGCAGCCAGGAAGAAGCCGGGGAGTAGCGTCGCAGCCTAGCCGGGAGCAGCGGGAGGCTAAAAGTTCGGCAATAGTGCGTCGAGAGGTGAGTTTGTCGTCTGGGCGATCGCAAATCTTTGAAAACAGCTTCGCCAAAATTCAATATGGTTTAAAAAACCTCACAGGTTCTCCTTTGGAAGTTGACATTTTTCGCGAAGACAAACGGCGCGAATTATTGAATATTGTGTTGCATAAATTAGAAGATCTGGTCGATGAATTACGATTTTCTCAAGTGCAATTGAGTCAACTACCAGAAAAAAGATTGCTGATTTTGCTGGACTTGTGGCGGTTGTCGGCTATAGAGTTTTTTGGTAAATATTACACTTTGCAACTGGGAAATCAAGATTTAGAAGTTGTCCAAGTGATTCTACAAGATGCCGAAATTGTCCAGTTAGAAATTTTGGTAAAACTTCCCCAAGTCACCGATCTATTAGCTCATTTGCTGTTTGACATTCCTTTAATAATTGATAATATTCCCTATTCGGTGGGAACAGTGGAAGCAATGGTGAGAGCCGAATTGTTATTACAAAATATAGTGATTCAAGTAGCTAATGCCGTAGTACAACCGCTGTTAAATCATTTAGCTGATGTGGAAGAAGTCAAGCAAAATTTTTACGATCGAAGACTGGTTTCGACCAGACAAATCGAAAAATTTAGAAATGAATTATCTTGGAAATATCGAGTAGAAAAATATGTAAATGAGCCAAAGGCAATTTTTGAAAGTCGCTATAATCTGTTAGTTTTAGATGGTTATGGCATCATTAAAGTGTTTATTTATGCACCTCGTAATTATGAGTTACGGGAACTTACGGGAATTCCTTACGCCGTGACTTTAGCATTAGAAACTAGAGATGCGATCGCCCCTCGCGTGCGATCGGTTGTTTCCTTAGTTGGTAGAGGTGCTGTTTATGTTTTAACTCAAGTAGTTGGCAGAGGTATCGGTTTAATTGCCAGGGGAATTCTTCAAGGAATTGGTAATGCTTGGGATGATACAAAATTGGGGAGAAATGGCGATCGAGGTAAGTAGGACAAGGGGACAAGGGGATGGGGGGACTCTGTAGGGGAGGGGCGGGTTTTGTTGTTAAGTTTTCTGTTGTGAGTATAAATTTACCTGCTAAACCCGCCCCTACAACTCAAAACTATCCTAGTACCCAGTCCTTAAATAAGGAGAGGTAAAAAAAGAGTGTGACTGAAGAAAGAAGTAATTTTAGAGAACAGGCGGTTAACAGATTTATTGAGTTTGTTTTGTCGAGGTTGGTAGATGCAGAATGTTTGCGAGTTCGGATTAAATGTAATCTGAAACAATTAAGACGTGGGGAACTGGATGGACTGAGTATTCAAATGTCTAATCTTTTGCTGCGTCCGTATTTACGAGTGGCAGAATTTCAGTTAGATATTGGTGCTGCTGCGGTAAATATGAAAAGCATAATTCGCCGGAAAATTGAGTTGTTACATCCTTCTGAAGGGAAGCTGCTAATGGCGATCGATCGGGAACAATTGACTGAAGTGTTGAATGCAGAATTAACAGATTCTTTAAAGGAGAAACAGCAGAGAGTTCAGTTGGAAAAGGTAAATTGTGAGTTAACAGAAGAGGGGGCGATCGCCTTTCATTTCCATTGGATTTTTGCGGGAAAAATCCAGTCAGGAACTTACATTACTTTACCGGAAATTGAGGCAAATGGTCAGGGAATTTTCTTAAATAAACAAAGTTTTGTAGGTGCAGAAGTACCAGGGGAGTTTTTGGATTTAGCGATCGCAAAAGTCAACAATATTTTAAGCTTAAACGACATTGCTCAACGAGGCACAAAGTTTGACATTCAACAAATTGAAATTGCCGCAGGTAAGCTAACAATTCAAGCTAATGCCAACATCGAACAATTTCCCTCAGCTTAAGTATGTAGTTGCGCTTCAGCGCCATCTTTAGTGCTCAAGCACAACAACATACCTTTGTTTAGAAATTGTTGGGATCTTCTCCTAACTCGCGTAATTTTGCCGCTAAACGTTCGGCTCGTAAACGCTCAGTTTCAGCACGCAGACGTTCAGCTTCAGCTTGCTGTTGAGCAGCTTCAGCTTGTTGTTGAGCAGCTTCTTCTGGTAACAGGACGAGGTTGCCAGAAGAATCGTAAAAACGCAACCAAATAGCGGCTTCTCGATCGATTGTTCCTTGCCAAGTTCCTAACCAAAAATTGAGCGTTTCACACCAAAGCCAACCTTGCTCATTTCGGGTTAATTCTTGATATTGAAACTCACTATTTAAGCGCCATCCTTGTAAGGAATTGGGATTAAAAGGATCGTAAACAAAGTAATCTCTAGTTCTGAATGTTCGTTGGTAGAGATCTTTTTTAATTCCTGTGTCTATTTGAGCAGTAGAAGGCGACATTAATTCCACAATTACATCAGGATAACGACCTTCTTCTTCCCAAACTACCCAACCTTGACGTTCTTTAATTCCATCAACATCGAGGACAGCAAAAAAATCTGGCCCCCGAAAGTCGCGGTTACGTGCTTGAGCACTACTGTAGTAGATGAACATATTGCCACCCGTGTAAAAGTCAGTTCGATCGCGCCAAGCTTGCTGTAGCGATCGAATTAAAACATTCATGGCAATACGATGGCGGTTACTTTCCAAGGGTACTCCATCATCAAATATTAAATCAGTGGGAGGCATCGGAGGTTCCCAAGTATCAGCCACCGAAGTTTCGATGATTGTTTCTTGTGTGGCTTCAACTGTCATGGCGTTGTTCTCCGTAATGACGATCGATATTTTTTAGAGTAGCTTTTTATCAAACATATAGTTACCTCGATATGTAGAGGCAATACAGAGCAAAATTAGCTACCATCATTTACTACAATCTACAATATTGCCTAGAGAATGAGTTCCGAAGTCAATAAAAATCGCCATAAAACTCAACAGGAGATGGTGCGATCGCTCACCAAATCCTCCCAAGAATACTTTCGCGGAATAGTTGGTGGCGTAATGTTTAGTTTGCCAATGCTTTACACAATGGAAGTGTGGTGGGCGGGTTTTTCTATTGAACCATTGCGGATGTTTCTTTATGTCATCGCCACATTTTCCCTACTACTTGGTTATAACCGTTATGCAGGTTTAAGAAGAGATGCCAGTCGCTTAGAAGTAGTAATTGATTCCGTTGAAGAATTGGGATTAGGAATCATTGTTGCTGCTGCTTTCTTGTGGTTATTAGGACGCATTACCGCAGAAATGAGCTTTAATGAAATTGCCGGAAAAGTTATAGTTGAAGCCATGACTGTAGCGATCGGAGTTTCGGTAGGAACCGCCCAATTAGGTGATAACAATAATAGTAAACCTGATACGGGAATGCACGGCGATAAAAACAAGTTAGAAATTCCTAGTCCAGCACACAAACATATTGACTTTTGGGGACAAGTGGTAATTGCTTTATGCGGTGCAGTACTATTTGCCGCTAACGTTGCCCCCACAGAAGAAGTAATTGTCATTGCTACACAAATTACTTCGGAAAGATTGTTTACTTTAGCGTTAGTGTCACTAATTTTTGGAGCATTAATACTGTTTTATAGTAACTTCATGGATGCCGAAAAATTTACTCGATCTTATAGCTTATTTACTATAGTTTCAGGAACTATTGTTACTTATGCAATCGCCTTAGTTGCTTCAGCATTAATTTTGTGGTTTTTTGGACGTTTTGATGGACTTCCACCAATTATAAATTTAGCAGAAACAATAGTTTTGGCATTACCAGCTACATTAGGCGCTTCGGCGGGGAGGATATTACTACAATGAGTAAATTAGAAAAAAATTGGTTAGAATGGATAATTTTCGCCGTGGGTTTAATTTTAGTTGTCAGCACTTTGGGATATTTAATTTATGATGCTACAACTGTCAGTGAAGCACCGCCTAATATTGAAGTTAAAATAGGAGAAACTCAACCCCAAGGACAAAATTTTTTAGTTCCGGTTATCGCAACAAATAAAGGAGAACAAACAGCTGAAACAGTGCAAATTGAAGTTATCTTAGAAAACAACGGGAAAGAAGAAGAAAGTGCCGAGATGGAAATTCAATTTTTACCTAGAGGCGCAAAGCGATCGGGTTGGGTTACATTTGAAAAAGATCCTCGCACTGTGGAAAAAATTAAAACTCGTGCTGTAGGATTTGAAAAACCGTGAATTCTTGGTAGATTTCGATCGCTTAGAACAAGAAGCGAGGAGAGTTTATTCAGGTGCGATCGGTTTTTTAGCATTAAACGGTTCGGCAGATTTAAACATTGTAATTCGCACCGCCATTATAACACCTGAACACACCTCGATCGGCATTGGTGGCGGAATTGTCGCCCTTTCCGATCCCGAAAAAGAGTTTCAAGAAATGTTACTCAAAGCAAAAGCTTTAATCCAGGCATTAGAGTTGACAATTGAACATTCTTATGAGTCTATTACTAACTTTTTTTAACCACTCCAGACGAAGAAAGAAGAAGAAAGTAGGGTGCGTTACGCTGCGCTAACGCACCATCTCACTACAGTTTAGATAATCGTAAAATCAGCGTTCGTGAGAGGAGTTTGTAAACCATTAAAAGCAGCGATCGCTTGATTTTGGAAACTAATTTCTATGCCATTAACCCCAGAATTAATTGTTAATTGTTCCACCGTTAAACCTCCGGTTAAACTAATTAAATCTTGACCAAGAGTGAAGTCAGCAATTAAGTCAAACTCAGTGTTACTAGATAACACAAAAATATCTTTGCCAGCGCCACCATTCAGCGTATCTTTACCAACACCACCATTCAACAAATCATCACCTTCACCACCGCGAAGAATATCATCACCACTCAACCCCGTAAGGGTATCATTTCCTCCTTGACCATTGATTACATCAGCGGAATTATTTTTACCTTTGACGTTGTTATCTAGGTCATTCAAGAAAGTTGCAGTGTTAGCATGATCGATTTGGTCAGTTATTTCATCGGCATTGATAACATCAAAACTATCGCTGTTTTTGATATCCTCATTACCATCAAATAAAATGTTGCCAATGTCTAAAGTCGCGCCTCTGGATTTCCAGATATTATCGATGTTTTCCAAGGCAACATTTTGCAGAATTACCTGGGTATTTGCTACGCCTTCAAAGCTGACAATTAAATCGCTTCCCGATTGAGTTAATAGCAGATTTTTGGCAGTTAACCCAGCGCCGATAAACTTCAGAGTATCGACTTCGGCAATTACTTCACCTGATGGTTTAATTCCCGTACCAACTGCACCAAAATCGGTAATTGTTTCGGTGCCATCTCCCGGTTTAATTACAATTAAATCTCGATCGCCACCGCCAGTCAAGGTATCGTTTTCTGTGCCACCAAATAAGGTATCATCGCCTTTGCCACCAAAGAGAAAATCTTCTCCAGAATTACCTTTGAGTGAGTCGTTCCCCAGTTCAGCAAATAAAGTGTCATTACCTGCATCACCTTTGAGATAATCATTGCCAACTCCCCCTAAAAGTGAGTCGTTACCTTCGCCACCGCGCAGGGTATCATTACCACTTAAACCACTCAAAGTATCATTGCCACCTTGACCGTTGATGACATCATTGGAATCGTTGTAACCTTTGGTGTTGTTATCCAAATCATTCAGGAAAGTAGCAACATTTCTATGAAAAACTTCGTTGATTTGAATATCAGCGTTCATGACATCAAAACGATCGCTTTCCCACAAACTTTCGTTACCATCAAAGAAGATATTGCTAATATCGATCGCCGCACCTTTAGAAGTGTGCAAGTTATCGATATTTTCTAAAGCAAAGTTTTGCAGAATGACTTGGGTATTGTCGATGTCCTCAAAAGTAATCGCTAAATCTTGACCTACTTGAGTCATCAATAAATTGACAAAATTTAAACCACTACCAATGAATTGAATTGTATCAACTTCGGCAACGATTTCTGGTACAGGATTACTGCCTCTACCGACACCGCCAAAATCAGTAATTACATCATTTCCATCACCAAGTTTAACGATAATCCAATCTCGATCGCCACCTCCAGTAACAGTATCATTTCCCGTTTGTCCGATTAAAGTATCCTTACCTAAACCGCCATCAATGCTGTCATTTCCTGCGCCACCATCGATGCTGTCTTGTCCACTTTGACCGAACAAAGTATCATTGCCATCATCACCGAAAATGCGATCGCTTCCCTTTCCACCTTCGATATAATCTTCACCATTACCACCAGAAAGGGTATCTTTATCTTCATCACCGAAAAGGCGATCGTTTCCTTCTCCCCCATCCAAAAGATCTTCCCCAGTGCGACCGATCAAAGTATCGTTATCGTTACCGCCTCTGAGAGTATCTTTGTCTTCCCCAGCATTCAGGTAGTCGTTGCCATTTCCCCCATCCAGCGTATCATTGCCAGCTTGTCCCCACAGCGTATCATCGTCATCGCCACCGGACAGGGTATCATTCCCTAAACCTGCATCCAGAGTATCATTGCCAAGTTCGCCATAAAGTTCGTCATTCCCTTCCCCAGCATCCAGGGAGTCATTGCCATTTCCCCCAGTTAAAGAGTCATTGCCAGTTTGTCCCCAGAGGATATCATCATCATCACCGCCAGAAAGGGTATCATTTCCCGAACCTGCATCTAGAGTATCATTGCCAGCTTCACCGTAAAGGCGGTCATCACCTTTCCCGCCATCAAGGGAGTCGTTACCAGTTCCGCCAAGCAGAGAATCAGCGCCAGTTTGTCCGAATAAGATATCATCGTTTTCGCCGCCGTCGAGAGTGTCGTTATTTTCGCCGCCGTCGAGAGTGTCGTTACCCGCATCGCCAGAGAGTCGATCGTTTTCAGTTTCACCAGTGATGGAGTCGTTACCTTCACCACCCCAAATTACATCATCACCCGCACGTCCGTGCAGAGTATCGTTACCTTCGTCACCGTAGATGATATCGTTGCCGTAACCTTGATCGCCAGAGACAAAATCATCGCCTGAACCAGCAACTATAACATCATCTCCATCACCGCCATATACCCAATCGTTTCCTTGTTCAGCGTAGATGCTATCTTTCCCTTGGTTGCCATAGATTACATCATCACCAATACCAGCAGAGATTGAGTCATTTCCCGACTCTCCGTAAATCTTGTCATTGCCATCACCGCTTTGAATAGTATCGTTGCCAGCACCACTGGTAATTACGTTATCTTTGAAGTTGCTAGTAATGCGATCGCTATGTTCCGAACCAATGACATTTTCAACAGTAGAAACCAGAGTATCATTGACAACTACCAAAGAGATAATGTCATCATCACCCCAACCATCAGTTGCTTTACCAGTTTCTAGATTAACTACAACACCTTTAGGATCGCGACGGTAACTAATGATATCGATATCAATTTCATCTCCACCATTAATCGTGTCATCACCTTCAGTACTAACAATGAAATCATTGCCTGCTAAAGCTTTGGTGTGATTATCTTCACTATTACCAATCAGAATGTCATCGTAAACAGACCCGATTATATTCTCTAAATTTTCTAGGGTGTCTACATTACCAAATCCATCGAAAGCTCTCCCAGAATTAATATCATATTCTGGTTCTAGATCTATATAGTATTCACTGGGATTATCCGAGTTAACAGCTTCTTCTTTTCTTTCTTCTGGATCATGTTCGTAACCCCGGTCTTCGTTGATATTTACAACTACGCCTGCGGGTGAGTTTTCGTAACTAACAGTATCGTTGCCAACGCCACCATGTATGAAGTCGTTACCTGCTTCTCCCATCAAAAAGTCGTTGCCACTATCTCCATACATTTGGTCATTGCCAAGATTACCAAATAGAATATCGTTGTTTTTCCCACCGTACATCAGGTCATTGTTGTCACCACCGTAGAGAACATCATCGCCAGTTTGACCATAGAGAGTGTCTGCACCAATGCTACCGTAGAGGTTATCCGCATCTGCACCACCTTCTAACCAATCATTTCCCGCATCGCCAAACAGGTTATCATTGCCTGCTTGTCCATAGAGAAAGTCGTTATTATCTCCACCTTCTAACCAATCTTCGTTATCGCCACCTTCGAGAATGTCACTACCAACTTGTCCGTAAAGCGAGTCATTCCCAGCTTTTCCGTAGAGTTTATCGTTATCTTCACCGCCTTCTAACCAATCTTCATTATCACCGCCATCAAGAGTATCGTTACCAACTTGTCCATAAAGCGAATCATTACCTGATTGTCCTAATAGCAAATCGTTATTTTCGCCACCTTCCAACCAATCATTTTCGCTACCGCCATCAAGGATATCGTTACCTCCATCTCCGTAGAGAGTATCATCGCCTTGTGCGCCGAAAAGTTGGTCGTTATCTTCTTCTGCTTTGAGTAAATCGTTACCTTCTTCTCCATTTAAGTAATCTTTGCCAATTCCACCATAAAGAGTATCGTTTTCGCTACCGCCATAAAGTGTGTCGTTGCCAGCTTCACCTCTTAAATCATCTGCATCTTTTCCGCCATTTAAACTATCATTGGCATCTCCACCGTAGAGAGTGTCAATTCCTGCACCACCATCGAGAATGTCATCATCATCTTCTCCTCTCAAGTCATCATTTCCATCATCACCTGTTAGATAATCTTTGCCTTTTCCACCATACCCTCGATCGTTATCAGCGCCGCCGGAAAATGTGTCATCTCCTCCTTGTCCCCAAAAAATGTCGTCGCCACCTTTTCCGTAAAAAATATCATTAGCTTCGCTGCCAGTCATAGTGTCAGCTGCTTCTGAACCACTGATAACATCAATATTTATCAGCGTGTCTATTGTATTCTCGCCTTTCACAACAAAGCTGTCTTCAACTTTGTAAACAAAGCCTTCACCAATGTTCTCTACCCAAACATTAATTCCTTTACTATCGTCGTAGTTAGCTGTATCTTCATTCCCATCACCACCATCTAAGACATCGTAGCCTACACCACCTTTTAAGGTGTCATTTCCAGCTTCGCCACGTAAAACATCGTTTCTTTCTTTTCCATCAATTATGTCTGAGTTTGTTGTTCCTTCAATCCAATCATCATCTGCTGTACTGTCACGCATTGATGTTTCTTTACTTGGGAAGTAATATCCCTTGGGATGAAGTTCATAAACAGTATTTTTGAAATAAGTTTGAACGTCAGGTCGACTTAAATATTGATCGATAGGATGCTGACCTATGCCTCCTATACCAACCACCAAATTAAAAATTTTGCCAATCTTATCCCAAACAAATGGCTCTGAATCAAATTGAAGGAAAGTTACCGGATCTCCTGAATTTTTAATATTATTCTCTGGAATACTCTCACCTTTATATAGATGAATGCCTCCAGCATTCAGATAACTTGTTGGTGACGCAAGTGCAAGAACTCTAATACGTGATGGGTTAGATTGTGCGCCCATGTCAATCAGCCCATCCTCAAGGAAAAAATTGCCTTGAGAATGACCAAGTAAAATCAAAGAATTATTTTTAAATGGGTTTTCTTTTTCAGAATTAAGCCATTTTTTTGCATCTTCTGTCCAAGTGTTATTGATTTCCTTAAATTTACTTTCCGCATACCAAAATTGCTCCAAAGCTTCTTTAATATCAGCAGGTGCAGCTTCTATTAGGCTATCTATTACACTAGAAATTTCTCCAAATCCAGGGATATAACCTGCAATTTCTTTTAAAAAAATTAATGCTTTTGCTGTGAAATCATCATCTTTTACCAAATCAATAGGATTCTCTAATTTTATAAAGCTTTCAGCTAAATCAAGCCCCGTTTTAATCGTGTCAAAGAAATCAACAACATCTCCGAGTTCATCAAGTTGTTTAACTAGTTCTGTAACATCTTTTCCTTCTTCTTTCAGCTTTTCTATTTGCTTTTTGAGTTCCTTATGTTTATTAACTTGCTCTAGAATTCCAGAAAAGGAAAATTTATCAAGAGCATAGTTAAACAAGAATTTACCAACAAAAACTCCAATATCTAGCCAATCATTACCAGTGCTATCAGTAGTATTTCGGTACTTTTTGTCTAAGTCTATTCCTCCTCTTGGAGGAAAGGTTTCAGGAATTAAAAGGTTATCATATAAGTTCCAAATTTTATCAAAACCATCTAAATTTTCTTTAAATTGCTGCTCAGTAGTACGAATTCCATTCATATAAACAACACGAATCTTTCCACCTTCTTCAATTAGATTTGTGAAAACTTGATTGAAATCAACTTTAGGATTAGCCATGATCATTTCTCCTTAAATTGGTAGACACAAATTCCTAAAAAAACAGAACAAAAAAATCCGATCGCACACCCATCCCATAAAAAACAGGTGTCGCAGCAAAACTTAGTCAAAAGCTTTAAACAAACTTTTAACTAAACCTAAATTCCCAAAAATCTCGATCGCTAAATCAAATCTTCATCATCCTCACCACCACCTTTTCACCCTCAGTAAAAACCTCTAAATGCCTATCGGATTTGACTTGCCACTTTTATGCAAAACCTCGGAATTTGTAACAGAACTTCATAAAAAAACCGTGAAGAAACCGCACAAACACTGAAGCAGATCCCCCCTAGCCCCCCTTACCAAGGGGGGAACAAGACTTGGTTTTCAGCCCCTTACAAAAGAGGGAAAAACTCTGAACTTTAAGTCCCCCTTATTAAGGGGGATTTAGGGGGATCTCCTCTTTAAGTAAGCAAAAGAGGAAAAAACTCTGAATTTTAAGTCCCCCTTATTAAGGGGGATTTAGGGGGATCTCCTCTTTAAGTAAGCAAAAAAAGGGAAAAACTCTGAACTTTAAGTCCCCCTTATTAAGGGGGATTTAGGGGGATCTCCTCTTTACTAATCCCAGTAATTTCACAATCTCTTTACAAAAGCTTGATGAAAGCTTCATAAACACTACGTAATTCAACATAGCAAAACTACAACTTGTAGTCAGCTAATTGAATTAGCCAAATCATTAGCAAATACATTAAAATATCCTTAAATAGCAAACGTAAATTTTATTACCAGAGTGATACCTACTAATAACAAATCTGATAACTTATTCTCCGAAGCTGAGAACATCTGGAACATAAATAAACTGTACAGTGACTTAGCTTGCGCCAAAGGAAACAGTCTCACACCCCGCGAAAAGGAATTTCTCAGAGGGTTACTCTGCGGTTACACGCCAGCGGAAATCTGCGCGAAAGTTAATGTTAATGCTAATTCTCTGCGCGTTTCTCTCTCTAGAGGTTTGTACAGGTATATTGAAAGGTTACTTTCGGAAAACTGCGAAAAGTCGGTTAAAGTTAACGCAACTCGGATACCTCACTTACTTGCAGAAGCAGGATATAAGTTACAATCTGCTTTGCCAATAACATCAATTCCCCAAAAAGTTGCTTTAATTCCACCTACTAATAAGCGCCAAGATTGGGGAGAAATGATTGATACCGATCGCTTTTCCGGCAGAACACAAGAAATCCAACAATTACAACAATGGATACTAACAGATGAATCGCGGATTGTCGCAATTTTAGGAATCGGTGGATTAGGTAAAACTGTATTAGCTGCTAAATTAGCACAGGAAATTCAAGGAGAATTTGATTATCTAATTTGGCGCAGTTTACGTTCCGATCCTTCTATCTCTGAATTAGTAATTAACTTAATTCAATTCCTCTCTCCGCAACCTTTAAATATAGAAGAATTATCATCAATAAACTTAGAAAATTTAATCTCTCAACTCTTAGAATGTTTGCGCCAAAATAAATGTTTAATCATTTTCGACAAAGCAGAATCAATTCGGATCAACTACGATGATTTTCATGAATTACTCCGACGCATTGGCGAAGAACGTCACCACAGTTGCTTACTTCTCACAAGTCGGGAAAATCCCAAAGAAATCATCTCTTTAACTGGGAAAAAACGCCCAGTGCAAACTTTACAATTATCTGGATTAAACCAAACTGAAGCTAGGGAAATGTTAGCTGCAAATGGTGATTTTATTGGCACAGAAAATGAATGGAAAGAGTTGATCGATCGCTACTCAGGACACCCCTTCGCCTTAAAATTAGCCGCCAGCAAAATTCAGCATAATTTTAATCGTAAAATAGCCGACTTTTTAAATCAAGAAATCGGACTCTTCCCGGAAGTCTGCGAACTATTAAAACAGCAATTTGATTTGATGTCTAACTTAGAAAGAAAAGTCCTGTATTGGTTAATTATTAAACCAGATCCGACATTCCGTTGCGCCATTACCGAAGGCGTGTTACCATTTGGAACCGAACAGCAATTTGCTTCTGCTTTGGAATTGTTGAGAGAGCGATCGCTAATCACCAAACAGGCGATCGAATTTGACCAATCAACCATCCTCAGCAAATACGTCACCAAACGACTAGTTGAACAAATTTTTAGATAAACAACCTAAAAAATTGCTTGAGTGTTTTTACAGATTTGCGATCGATCAAATTCTCTGATACTGTAATTTTACATAATACCTAATTATTCGTACTAGTAATTACTCGGAAAACTGTAATTCCTTATCCACAAATTTTACAATTTATTTCAGAGTGCTATAAAAAATTAAATTCTGGGTAACTTTTCAGGCAGATAATTAATATGAAATTTGCCAGAAAACTTTCCGGATCTGATATTACACCTAAGAAAAATATGGATAGGTTACATTTATCGATTCTGGACTGATTTAAGGATTAAAAATTAGACAGAAAAGATGAAGGACTAAAAGTAAAAAATCGCGGCAAACTTCCAGCATTTCCAATTAACTAACTTAATTTACCAGCGACTTGTTCGTTAACAAAGATGAATTTGGCAGAAATTTGCTGACTACCACTAAGGACAAAAACATTCTTTTATCCTTAACTCAATTTATTTCTCATTTCGCTAATTCAAGGAGAAATTATGGCTATTACCCCTATTTCTGGCACACTAGGACGATCGACTAATTATACCAACAATCCACTAGGTTTAACCAACTTTGAAAACGAATGGTTAACAGCCGCCGACAACCAAGGAATTACAATTAGCGGCAGTACTACCTCAACATTTAATAATACAGGTACCGCCGATCTTTCATTATTAAATTACTCAACAAATCCAGACCTAAACCTCTCCAATTTAAAATTTGATGTTACTGGTCAAGCAGGTAACGACACCTTTGGGAACATTTCTGGTATTGGTGTAGCTGATTCTTATGATGGTTGGTGGAACAGTGCCACTAAAGTTCGGGCAGAAATCAACTATAACCCAAATAACGGCGAATCTCAGGTATTAACCTTTACATGGGGGCCAAATCAAAGCGTACAAAGCGCCTTAATTGACCTGAGTTTATTTGCACCTAAATCTGGTGAAAAACACGGCGATGAAGTAGGTTTTCTGCAAGCATTTAAAGACGGACAAGAAGTAGATATCACCGCCACTCGTGTTGGCGGTGGACTTGCTTCTTCGATCGACAATTCCGGCATCGGCGTAAAATTCACAGCTGATGATGCCACAAATTACGATTACAAATTTCAAATTTCCAACGCCGACTTTGACGAACTAAGATTCACCGCCAGACCCTACGCTAACCCAACTGGTACTGTACCGATCGTCAACGGAATCATCACCGACAGTTCCGACTATCTAGTGCAGAAAATCGACTATACCGGAACAGTAGATCAACCTGTGATTGAGTTTAGTGACCCGCAATACACTGTTCTTGAAGATGGCACAGCTGTCATGGCAGTGACAGTAGTTCGTAGCGGTGGATTAGAAGGCCCAGCTTCCGCTACCATTAACCTCACTGATGGAACAGCTGTTGCACCAGACGACTACGATAGTACTCCAATTACTGTTAACTTTGCAGATGGAGAAACCACCCAAGTAATTACAATTCCTGTAGTTAACGACGGAATAGCAGAACCAACGGAAACCGTCAATTTATCTTTAGTCAACCCTTCCCCAGGCGCAGTTATTGGGACACAAAGTAGCGCCGTTCTCAATATTGTCGATCCGCCAACTCTTCAATTTAGCAACCCGCAATACGTAGTTAACGAAGATGGCACCCCCATTTTAGCCGTTACCGTGGTTCGCAGTGGTGATACTTCCGGGCCAGTTTCCGCTACCGTTAACCTCAGCAATGGTACTGCTACTACCCCAGATGACTACAACAACACCCCAATCACAGTTAACTTTGCTGCGGGGGAAACTTCACAAGTTGTTACCGTTCCGATCGTTGACGATACCTTAGTAGAACCATTACCACCGGAAACCGTCAATTTAGCCTTAGTTAACCCCACAGGCGGCGCAATCATTGGTACACAAGATACCGCAGTCCTGAACATCTTAGACAACGACGTTCCACCACCAGCAAAACCACTGGTATTTGTTGCTGCCCTTGACCCCACTGCTGGAGAACCAAGTCTTCCCGAAGGAACCGGAACTTTCCAATTTGCCCGTACTGGAGGCGACATCAACCAAGCTTTAACCATTCAGTACAGTATCACCGGAACCGCAACTGCTGGTACAGACTACACACCTTTGACTGGTACTGTTACTATTGCTGCTGGTCAATCTGTTTCCGATCCTGTTATCCTTACGCCATTAGATGATGCCTCTAATGAACCAGCTGAAACAGTAACGGTGAAAATCTTAGAAGATTTACCTTACCAAGTAGGTTCAGCTGACACTGCTACCGTCAAAATATTGGACAACGATCCATTAATGGGAACACCTACAAATGCTTCGCGGGTTCTTCGTTATAATGCAGCGGGGGCGTTTGTCGGCAGCCACAACACAATTACGGAAGCGGTAACTGCGGCAGTTGCGAATGATATTATTGTGCCGCAAGCAGGATTTTATGTGGAACCAAATACTGTCTTTATCGATAAAGCATTAACTATCAGGGGTGCGAATGCGGGTGTCAGTCCAGGTACTAGTACTGTTCCCCAAAGTGTTGTTTCAACGGCACCGAATATTCCAGTTTTTACTATCCTTCCTGGCGCTAATAATGTCACCATTGAAGGAATGACGATTCAGTTGGGTGGTGATAATTCTAATGGTATCCGGCTGCAAGGTGCTAGCGAGAATTTAGTGATTCGGCAAAATGTGTTTAATGGTCAAGGGCCATTTAATGGGGGAGTCATTTTCTTAGATAGTGGTGGTACTGGTGGTAGCGTAAGCGTGATTGATAACTTAATCCGTGACGTTAGTACAAATCCTGGCAGTACAACCAGTGGTTTGCAAGCTTTCCGACAAGATACCATCAGAGTTACAGATAACGTAATTGCCAACTTGACTGGCCCAGGTATTGCGGCTGATGCGATTATTAATCCCGACAGCGTAATTACTAACAATAAAGTGACTAATGCTGGAGAACAGGGGATTCAATTGGCTGGTGGTAATGCCACAATTGAAAATAACGAAATCGCTGATACTAATCTTAGCCAAGGTATCGATCGCGCAGGTATTCGTTTGCGAGATTCTGGTTTTGGTGCAGTTCTGTTAGGTGATGTCAATGTTCGCAGTAACTTGATTACCAACTCTTACAATGGTGTGGCTGTGCGTAGCGGTACAAATGTTCCTGCTACTTTGGCGGTCAATTTTAACAACTTGATTGGCAATACCAATGCTGCTTTGTATCATGATGGTACGGGAACTCTTGATGCTACTAATAATTGGTGGGACGATCCCACTGGACCTGTTGTTGGTGGTACGGGCAGAAATGCGATCGCAGGCCCAAGTGCTAATCTAGTTACATTCGACCCATTTGCAACCACTCCTTTCTAAACACTTGTAAATAATTAATTGCTAATCCCACAGCTAAACTCAGCTGTGGGATTTCAGTTTATGTTTGTAGTAACGACTTCAGTCGTTCCCTAATGTCGGAAAATAAGAAACAACTACAAATGTAAGGAACTTAAATATGGCTGCCAAAAAAATTTTAATGCTCGTTGGTGACTACGTGGAAGACTACGAAGTAATGGTACCTTTTCAAGCATTACAAATGGTCGGACATACTGTACACGCTGTTTGTCCAGATAAAACATCTGGCGAAAAGGTGCGAACTGGAGTTCATGACTTTGAAGGGGATCAAACTTACACGGAAAAACCTGGTCATAATTTCAGTTTAAATGCTACTTTTGCAGAAATAGATCCCTCAGCCTACGATGCTTTAGTTGTTCCTGGAGGAAGGGCACCGGAATATATTCGCTTAAATCAAAGGGTGTTAGAAATTACTCGCCATTTTGCGGAAACAAATAAACCCATCGCTGCTATTTGTCACGGGTTACAACTTTTAGCTGCTGCGGGAGTTTTAGAAGGAAAAAGTTGTACTGCTTACCCTGCTTGTGGCCCTGATGTTACTTTAGCGGGTGGACTTTATGTACATATTCCAGTTGATGAGGCGATGGTTGATGGAAATTTAGTAACTGCACCTGCTTGGCCCGCACATCCCCGTTGGTTGGCCGAATTTCTCAAGCTTTTAGGCACTCGAATTGAGCATAAAGAAATGGCAAATGTTTAAATAAAATAGTTGGTAGAGTAGGCATTTTCGCTTAAATCATTCATACTAGTAAAAGTCTCATAACTGACGAAAAAAGCCCCTTCTACCTTCTGCCTTTTACCAGAGGTATCAAAATGGAAAAGATTTTACTGCGCTTTGAATCTAAATTTGCTGAAAGTCGGGAAGATTTATCGGCAATGACTATGACTCCTGGGGAAGTTTTGTGGTTAGGATGTGATGAAAATACAAGTATTGAAAGGTTGACGAAAACTGACGACAAAAGTTTTGCCGAACATGAAATTTTTAATCTGACAGATTTTATCGATTTGCCGAATGATTCTGATGAGGAAATAGATATTGAGGGGATGGATTATGCTCACAATTATATCTGGTTGGTGGGTTCGCATAGTTTGAAACGTTCTAAGCCGAAATCTAAGCGATCGGACTTAGAAAATATTCAAAAAATGGAGCAGATTAAACGAGAAGACAATCGTTATTTGTTGGCAAGAATACCTGTGAAAGGTGAGGAATTATGCAAGTTATGCGAACATCCAGAAAACCCAGATGTTAAGTTAACAGCAGCTAAGTTGGAAACTACTAAAAATGGCAATCTGCTGATCGATGCTTTGCTAGACGATCCGCATTTATCGCCGTTTTTGGCTAGTCAAATTCCTTCTAAAGAAAATGGGTTTGATATTGAAGGTTTAGCGGTTTATCAAGATAGAATTTTTCTCGGTTTGCGAGGGCCAGTTTTACGGGGTTGGGCGATTATTTTAGAAATTTCGGTGGAAGAAAGTAGCCCAAATACTTTAAAGTTGAAAAACTTGGGAGATAAACTTTATAAAAAACATTTTGTTTATCTTTCTGGGTTAGGTGTTCGGGAACTTGCTGTTGATGGAGAAGATTTGTTAGTATTAGCGGGGCCAACGATGGATTTAGATGGTCCGGTGAGACTTTATCGGATCGAAAATGGGGTAAATTTGCCGGAAGAATCTCTGTTAAAACCTTCTCCAATTTTAGATATTCCTTTTGGGGAAGGTGTAGATCATGCAGAGGGATTGGCTTTTTGGCGGAAGGGAGAAAATGAAAAGTTACTGTTAGTAGTTTATGATTCTCCAAGTCAGGAAAGATTGCAAGGAGATGATGGAATTTTCGCCGATCTTTTCCCGCTTTAATGGCAGTTTATAAGTTAGTAGAAATTGCTTGAACGGGACAAATGGGGATACATTGTTCGCAAACTATGCAACGCGATCGCACAAATGTTAATTTAAATGTTTCTGGTTCCAATGATAATGCTTCTGAGGGACAAACGCCAGTACATAAACCACAATGAACGCAAACATCTTCGTCAATTAATATTTCACGACTGGCGAGGGAAATGCTGATATCTTGCGATCGCATCCAGTCCATTGCTGCCTCTAAAGCATCAATATCTCCCGATAATTCTACCACCAATTTACCAATTTGATTGGGGGCAACTTGGGCACGGATAATGTTAGCAGCGACGTTAAAATCTTTCGCCAGTCGATAAGTTACTGGCATTTGTACAGAACGTTTGGGGAAAGTTAAGGTAACTCGTTTTTTCATAATGGCGATCGCTTTTAGCAACTTCAGCTAAATTAAAAGTAGTGCGTAATCTTTTTTCAGCTATCCAATGATTAAAAATTCACCTAACTCTTCTTTAGAATCTCCCGAAAAATCAGCCTCCACCGTTGGCGCAAGAGTCAGAAATTTATTGATTGTTTTCGCCGCAATTATCCTTTCGGTTGCTTTCGTTTTTGGACTGCGAACTGAGACAAGTACTGCTACCTTAACCACTTTAGCAGAAAACTCCATGCCCTTAGACATAGCGATGAGCAATGGGAAACCAACATTAGTCGAGTTTTATGCTAATTGGTGTACAACTTGTCAGGCGATGGCGAGTGATATGAATGAATTAGAACAGCAATATACGGACAAGGTGAATTTTGTCATGCTCAATGTAGATAATAACAAATGGTTGCCAGAAATTGAGCATTATCGAGTTGATGGAATTCCCCATTTTGTCTTTTTTGAGAAAGAGGGAAATGCGATCGCGCAAACCATAGGCGAACAACCTAAAACCATTATGGCAGCAAATTTAACAGCTTTGGTAGCAGGTGAATCTTTACCTTATGCAAAAACTACCGGACAAGTTTCCAAATTTACCCCACCTGTTACCACAAATAAAGCTAATTCTGACGATCCCAGATTGCATGGTAGCCAAGTAAAAAGCTAAAAGATTATAGCAATTCTATTTGATATCATGTCCGGCTAATCAACCATAGTATTGTTAATCCAAAACCTTGTAGAGACGTTATATATAACGTCTCTACATTATCGGGTAATCAAGCGGACATGATATGAGTTAAGTACCTATGCAAAATTAAGGTGATAATCGCTTAATATTGCTGAGGATAGCAGCTATTTTGGTTTTATCATTTAGTTGTTGAAATAGGGGAAGAGATTGTTTGTAGTAATCAAGTGCTTTCTGCTTTTCTCCTAAACTATCGTAGATGTTGGCAATAACCCAAAGGTTAGCAGCTTCCCCTGGTTTATATCCCACTTCTCGAAATAGGGGGAGAGATTGATGAAAGTAATTAAGTGCTTTTTGCTTTTCTCCTGAATCATAATAAATAAGACCAAAGCCTACGAAGGTAGAAGCTATCCCAGCTTTACTCTTCATTTGTTGCCATAAAGGGAGAGATTGGTTGAAAGAATCAAGTGCTTTTTGCTTTTCTTTTAAATCTAAGTAAACAAAGCCAATGTAGTTGAGAGTAGTAGCTTCTTCTGTTTTATTTCCTACTTGTTGGAATAGGGGCAAACATTGGTTGTAGTAAGTGAGTGCTTTCTCTTTTTCTCGTTGGCGATCGTAAATTCTGCCCATATCTAAAAGGGTAAATGCTTCGATCGCTTTTTCACCAGCTGCACGGCTTAAGGGCAAAGATTGATTGTAATATTCTAATGCTTTTTGCTTTTCTCCCAAAGCATTGTATGTACGACCAATGCCCCAGAGGTTAGAAGCTTCCCATGCTTTGTTGTCTAACTCACGGAATAAGGGTAAGGATTGATTGAAGTACTCCAGCGCCTTTTGGTTTTCGCTTAAAGCATAGTAGGTCTGACCAATCTTGAGCAGATTTTTAGCTTCCCATTCTTTATTCCCCACTGTACGAAATAAGGGCAAGGATTGGTTAAAGTACGAGAGTGCTTTTTGCGATTCTCCTAAGTCTAAATAGGTACGACCAATGCCAAAGAGGATGACACCTTCTCCGGCTTTTTCACCCGCTGCGCGATAAAGTGAAAGTGCTTCTTCCCATTTTGCGATCGCTCGTCTCTTAGATTCTACTGTTCCTTGTTTAAATAGCTCTAATCCTTCCTGCATGAATCTTGCAGCAGCAGTTTTAGTCTTCTCTTGCTCGCTACTTTGGGCAATCTGCGAGGATTTCTCTGGAAAATCAGGTGATAATTGTCTCGGTGCGGCAACTACTGATTCCGATAACAATAAAATACAAGTGAATACCGCTAAACTGTAATGCCCTAACCCGAATAATGGCGATTTCTGGGAGATTTTATCTGTTTGATTCTGTTTAGCCATCTCTGCACCTACTTTTTGTTCACTTTGTCTTCTTATATGTCCGGGATGCAGGAGGTTATGCAGTATTTACTAGCGAGTTTGAAAATCTGATTAATGAGTCTTTTATTATCTCTGACGCGGATCATCTTGCGGAGGATACCATCCCCCTCGCAGCCATAAACGTCTTGCTCTAACAATCGAGCCTTCATTATGATAGTCATCATTGAGGTCGAGGCGATTACAAGTAGCGCGACCAGTGGGAGTAATGCCTTCAATTCTTAAACCGTCTGCTGTCCAAATAAAATGATCGGCCCACTTGTCTTGACGAGGATTAAATAAAGGAATTTCTTGTTGAGTTTGCGGGTCAATTCCGGTTATAAAATTGTAACGATATCCATTACAACGCTGACAAGCTAAGGCTAAATTACTAAGTTCGTCTGAACCGCCGAGTGACTGAGGCAAGATATGATCGATCGCAAACTGTGCCGCACTTGCTTCTTCCAAAGAATGGCAATATTCGCAGAGATAATTTGCCCTTTCTCGAACTAACTGCCGGGTGTTATTACTAATTGTCATGACTCGGCAATAATTCTGGCATTTATTAAGGTAAAAATCCTGTCTAATTCTAAAATTCCAGTTAATTCTGCCTCTTCTTCTGAATTTAACAATCCATTTTTGTTTTTCTCTGCTAGTTCATCTAAACGAGATTGAAGTTCATCCGTAAACTTAAATAAATTTAGGTTTCTCACTTGACTGATTTTAATTCCCGACTCTACCCAAGAGGAAGGTTGAACCATTAGTTTAGTAATCATTTTCACTTTCCTGCTTGTAATACCTGAATTGCACTCAAGTTTAATTCTGGAAAACTCCCAGAAATAATCCTTTCTTCACCGCGAAAGGAAACTGCATCATAAAAACCTTCGATTAAAGAACATAGTATTACTACTTCATCTATTGGATCGACAATCCAATATTCGGAAATACCCAATACAGCATATTCAGAACGTTTAGCACGATAATCAGTAGTTTTAGTAGATTCACTAACTACTTCTACTACTAAAATTGGGGAAATTTCATTTTTGTCAATTACTAATTCACGATTAGCAAGTGATTCCCATTGTTCTATTGTTAATACTGTAATATCTGGAATCCGGGAAGTATCCCAACGTCCTCCACGAGGCGATCGCACACCAACAGCAAATTTTTGCGCCGTACAATTAATTCCAATTCTGGAAATTTCATCATCAAAACTTCGTTCTAAAAATTTAGTAATCGCCCCATGTTTCCCAGTTCCTAAACTCATGGGAATTAACTCTCCATTGACTAATTCATACTTCGTATCTGTGCCATCATTATACTTGAGATATTCAGCAAAAGTTAGTTTTTTGGTGGTTGTAACCATTGCGATCGCTCTCCTTATTCGCCAATTTTAAAAATTTGTTCTGCTGTTAAATTCAACTCTGGAAAAATCGCCGATTGTATCCGTTCTTCACCTTTAAACTGAGTCACCATATACTCGCCTTCAACCATTTGGTAAACCGAAATAGTCGGTTGTTTCGGGTTTCCAATATAACGCCTACCACCCAAAGCTAAATAATCAACAATCCAATATTCAGGAATACCTAATTTTTCGTATTCTCCTAACTTTAGTAGATAATCATCTTGCCAATTAGTACTCACTACTTCGATAACTAATTTTGCTGTTTCACCTTTGGTAATTAGCGATCGCTTTTTCCACATTGGTTCATCTTTCAGCGCATTCCAATCCAAAACAGCTACATCTGGAATATAACCTGACTTATCAGAATCAATCGGTTTAATTATACATTGTCGAGGAATAAAATAAGGAAGTTTTAAGCGACGAATTTCGATCGCTAACTCAGTACCAAATTCTCCAGCTACCTGTTCGTGTGTTCCTGTTGGTTGCATTTCAACAACTACTCCATCATATAATTCAAAACGACCGTAACCATCTGGATACCAGTCCAAGAATTCCTCCAGATTCATGGTTTTTGATTCTGTTTGCAGCATGGCAATTTTTCCTCGGAAATTCTGACTTAATTGTAGCAAGGTGCGATCGATCCTAGCGACAAATGGCTTTTTAAAACCGCAGATGAACGCCGATGAACGCAGATGTTACCGTTAACTTTTCTGTTGGGTGCAATAAGTTTGGTTTTTTACCACAGATATCCACAGATGAACACAGATGGACACAGATGTTAACGTTATCTTTTCTGTTGGATGCCAAGATAAAAGTAGATAGATATTGGTTTTTTAACAGATATCCAGCTACTCTTTCCCAATCCCCAATCCCTAATCCCTAGTCCCCAACTTACTCCAAAAATTGCCGCACTAATTTCGCTAACCTCTCAGCACTATCTTTCACAGCTAAACTCAACGCAGCTTCTGACATTCGCTGTAATTTATCCGGTGATTCTAATAAGCTTGAAACTTGTTTTCTTAAAATTTCCGGCGTTAATTCAGATTGCTTAAATACTAAAGCTGCACCAGCATCGGCAAAGATTTTGGCATTGTAAGTTTGATGATCTTCCGCTGCAAAAGGATAGGGAATTAAAATTGTTGGTTTCCCCATTACTGCTAATTCTGTTAAAGAACCTGCACCTGCACGACTAATTACTAAATCCGCCCTTTGTAAAAGTCCTGCCATATTGTTGTAAAATGGCGCATGGAAATAATGAGGATGTTGTAAATTGCCTACATCAGGATCGTTTTCTCCCGTTTGATGCACCACCCAAGCACCATTATCAAACCAACTTTTGGCACTTTGACGCACAAATTTATTCACCGCCACAGCGCCTTGACTACCACCAATTACCGCAATTAAAGGTACATCATCGGGAATAGCTAAATCGTGTTTTTCGGGGGCGAGAAATTGCGATCGCACAGGCGTACTAGTGTAAACTGTCTTAGAACGAGGCAACAACTTCGCCGCAGGTTCAAAACCTACCGCTACAGTATTACACCAAGAACCAAAAAATCGCGTGACTTTACCCGGAATCGCATTCGCTTCATGTAAAATAGCAGGTAAACCTAGCGATCGCGCCGCAATAATCGCAGGTGCCGCAATATACCCCCCAGTAGTAAATACACCATTAAACTTTCCCCGTTTCAGCAACTCCCGACAACTGCGAATCGCTGTGGTAAACTTACCAACAATCTTCACCGTACCCAAACCAAAACGCTCTTGGAAACCTTCCACTGCGATCGTATTTAAGGGATACTCAGAAGGAATCAAATCTTTTTCTAACCGATTCGGGACACCCAGCCACTCAATTTGGTAATCTGGCAATTGTTCCGCTAAAGCTAGCGCCGGAAACAAATGTCCCCCAGTGCCACTAGCAGCAATTAACAGTCGTCGTGGTACTGAAGCATTACCTTCTAAGGAAGCAGCTTGGCGATCGAAATTCTGTTTCTCAGTTAACATCTAAAAAAACCTGGTGTTTTAGGCTGATTCTCAAAATATCAAAATATGCCACATCCTCTGAAATTTCGACCCACAACTTTACCCGTAGCTTTCCTACTAACATTAGGGTTATCCGCCGGGTGGACAACTGCCAAAGCTGCTAGTCCTGACTCCGCGCCACCAGAATTGAAAAACACTTTAGCGCAAATTGATGCCGCAGCCAATAGCCACAACGTTCAAGCAGTAATGCAATTCTATGGCGCTAATTTTAGCAACAGCGACGGCTTAAATCACGCCGGAATGGAAAAAACCCTAACCCAACTTTGGCAACGTTATCCACAGTTAAAATACCGCACTGAATTAAAATCTTGGCAAAATCAAGGTAATGGCATAGTCGCTGAAACAGTCACAAATATTACAGGAACTCAGCCAGTAGATGGCAGAACTTGGAATTTTAACGCCACAATTCGTTCCAAACAACGCTTGGAAAACCAAAAAATTGTTAACCAAGAGATTTTGAGCGAGAAAACTCTATTAACCTCTGGCGAAAAACCCCCCTCAGTTGATTTTAAATTACCCGAACAAGTCCGCACAGGTCAGGAATTTAATTTCGATGTAGTAGTTAAAGAACCACTAAAAGATAACTTGTTAGTCGGTACAGCTTTACTCGAACAAATCAGTCCCGACAAATATCTTAATTCGCCAAAAATTCAATTAGAACCACTAAATGCAGGTGGCATTTTTAAAGTAGGTCGTGCCCCAAATGACCCCGGTAAATATTGGATTTCCGCTGTCTTAGTTCGCTCAGATGGTATTACTATTGTTTCCCAAAGATTACCAGTAATCGCCGGAGGGAAAAACAACCAAAATCCCAATCGTAACCGTTCTAATTCTCCTGCACCAGCACGTCCCTCTCGTCCCGGCAGAACTTCCGGTTAAGAAACTTGCGTTAATTACTCGTAGGGCAGGCATCTTGCCTGCCATTACCATTATTCGTGACAGGCAAGATGCCTGTCCTACATCTCAGAATTGATTAAATATGATTTCAGTTCAAAACCAAATTGTTCTAATTACTGGTGCAAGTAGCGGAATTGGTGCATCCTGTGCTCAAGTATTTGCTCAAGCTGGGGCGAAGCTAATTTTAGCAGCAAGACGTAAGGAAAAACTGCAAGAAATTGCAGATTACCTCAGCAAAGAGTTTACTACTCAACTTTACTTGATAGAATTAGATGTACGCGATCGCCAAGCTGTAGAAACAGCAATCAACTCTCTCCCCGAACCTTGGCAAAACATCGACATTTTAATCAACAATGCTGGCTTAAGTCGCGGTTTAAGTAAACTCCAAGAAGGCGACTTCCAAGACTGGGAAGAAATGATTGATACCAACGTCAAAGGATTACTTTATCTGACCCGTTATGTAGTTCCGGGAATGATCGATCGAGCCAAAGGTCACGTAGTAAATATAGGCTCAATAGCAGGTCGGCAAACTTACCCAGGTGGTAACGTTTATTGTGGTTCCAAAGCCGCAGTAAGAGCAATTTCCGAAGGCTTAAAACAAGACCTTTTAGGAACACCAATTCGCGTTAGTTGCATCGATCCAGGTTTAGTAGAAACCGAATTTAGTCAAGTCAGATTTCATGGCGACAGCGAACGCGCCGAAAAAGTTTACCAAGGGCTCACACCTTTAACCGGAAATGATGTCGCAGATGTCGTTTTCTTCTGCGTCACTCGCCCAACTCACGTTAACATTAGCGAAATTCTACTAGTACCAGTAGACCAAGCAACTACTACCTTAGTCCACCGTCACAACTAATAAAAAGTTCGTTGTAAGGACTTCAGTCCTTCATTTAACAAACTACGACTGAAGTCGCTACAACAAACATTTATTCCTCTATTTGTTTAGCCGACACTTCTACAGCTTGGACATCAATTGTTCCTGGTGGTGTTACCCTTTGAAAGTGTCCTTGTTCAATTAATAGAGGTTCGCTACAACTAGGACAGCGCATTTGAGTTTGATTTAACCCAGTAAATTCATAACCGCAAACGGGACATTTATCTTCTACCAGATTACGCTTTAACCACCAGCGAAACACAAAAAATGCGATCGCAGGTAGCGTCACCAAACACACCATGAGAATCAACACCGATTTCGCCAACCAGCCAAGCCCGATCGCACTTAGCAGCCAAAACGACAAGAAAACACTCAGGGCACAGCCTAAACCCGGAACATTAAACTGAAAATTTTTGATGCTCATTTCCTGCATCTCAATCTTGGTCTGAATCTAGCATAGCGAGTTCAAAGAGGGTATTGGGGATTAGGGACTGGGTACTGGGGACTGGGTAAGTTTTGAGTTTTAAGTTTTGAGTTTATGAGTTAAGAAAAAGTTTTAAGTTAAAGAATTTTTCCTAGTCCCCAGTCCCCAGTCCCCAGTTCCCAGTCCCCAATCCCCAGTTCCCACTATAGAGCACGGTCTGTCGCACTTAACAATTCTTGCAGCTTTTGGCGAAAAGCATCTCTACCAAATTGAGCTAAAGCTTCCTGTCGTAACCATTCCCCGTCACAACGTCGCTCTTCACCTTGGAGAATTTCTTGACAAGCTGCGGCTACCGCTTCTGGGTTACGATGGGGAACTCGCCAACCTAAACGTCCATCTTGTAAAGGGTCAGCCGAACCATCAGCGTCACCAGACAACACGGGAACGCCGCAAGCCATCGCTTCTAAGTAGACAATACCAAATCCTTCTTGAGAAGGCATGACATAAGCATCAGCAAGGCGATAGTGTTCGACTAATTGTTCTGTAGGTACGAAACCTGCAAAAATTACTCTATCAGCGACACCTAAATCTTTGGCTAATTGCGCTAATCTTGGTTGGTCGTCACCTCGTCCGATGACTAAATATTTTACATTGGGGAAGGCTTGCGCGATCGCAGGTAACGCCCGAATCGTCACATCCACACCCTTATAAATATCCCCAGACCACAGTCGCGCCACAGTCATCAACACCCTAGCACCCGCCAAATTATACTTTTCCACCAAAACTGGATTCTTCTCTCCCGGAGTAAACACATCTCCATCTACACAACAAGGCAGAAATTCCACCAATTTGGGATTAATCTGATTAGCTAGACAAGCTCGATCGCGACTATAACGACTAATTGTCCAAATCCCCGCTGCTTTTTGCAAAGCTTTTTTATATTTGGGTGGTAACGGTTCCCAAACTTCTTTACCATAAGTCAAAACTGTATAAGGAATTCCCCTCATTTGGCAAAGTGTTTGTATCAACGGTGCCAAATTAATGTGACCGCAAAAAACATGATCGGGACGATATCGCCAAAGATAAATTACTAAAGCTGCAATCATCCAAATCCGCCCCAGCATCGGGTTTATAGTTTTAAAATAATGGAATCTCAGTTTTTTAGATGCAAAAGGATTATTTTTTACTGGTGCATCTCGGAGTAAAAAAATATCCGCAATGGGTTGTTCAGACAATCCTAAATAACCTCGCCAAATATCCTTAATATAGGACTGAATCCCACCTTCCACACCAACAATTTCTAAGAAAACAAATAAGTACCGTTTGTCACCGTTCATTTTCTGCTTATCCTTAAATCATATTAATAGAATTCCCCAGATCTCACCGGGAAACTCTAACTAACTCTTAATTTTTCTTTACTGCACCCTTGCACCCTTGCACCCTTGCACTTTTGCCCCTAGACTCCCCATACTTAGGGCTTACCAGTAGCCGCAATTGTCCCATTCTGCAATCGCTCTAAATCTTTGTGTACCATTTTTTCTAAAAGTTTTTCCAAGCTCAATTGCGGTTGCCATTTTAGTTTTTGTTTAGCTTTTGTGGAGTTAGCTACTAAGAGAAAATGTTCGTCAGGTCGGACTAAATTCGGATTTACTACCACATAGCGAGTCCAATCTAATCCCACAGATTCAAAAGCGGTAGCGACTAATTCCTTGACGCTGTGCAGTTTTCCTGTGCCAATTACGTAATCTTCAGGTTGTTTTTGCTGCAACATTAACCACATTGCTTCGACGTAATCTCCGGCATAACCCCAATCGCGTTTGGCATCTAAGTTGCCTATTTCTAAGCGATCGCTAATTCCCAATTTAATCGCTGCTACTCCTAAACAAACTTTTCTAGTCACAAACTGTGGCGATCGACGAGGAGATTCATGATTGTATAAAATACCACTGCAAGCAAACAAATTATAATATTCGCGATGATGTACGGTTGTCCAATGGGCGTGTAATTTCGCCGCAGCATAAGGATTCATTGGTCGAAAGGGAGTATTTTCATCTTGAGGCGAACAGTCCACTTTGCCAAACATTTCCGAACTGCTAGCTTGATAAAATCGAATTGCCAAACCTGTTTGGCGCACTGCGGTTAAAAGTCGGATTGCCGTTCCCGTAACTAAATCCAGAGTACCCAAAGGATCGTCCCAAGAATCGGGAATAAAACTAGGAGCAGCCAAGTTATAAATTTCTTGAGGTTTTACTTGTTCCAGCAAACCGGAAAGCACTTTAGTATCAGTCATATCAACGGCATAAACCTCTAGTTTGTTAACTAGAGAACCCAACTTAGCCAGATTACTTTGCCGTTGCGGTAATACCAATCCGACCACACGATAACCCTTTTGCAAAAGTAATCGACTTAAGTAATAGCCGTCTTGACCTGTAACTCCTGTAATTAGTGCTGTCTTAGTCATTAGTAATTAGTCATTAGTCCTTAATTTTTAATCCCCAATCCCTTACCAAATCCCCCGTTTTCCGGTAGGGCGTACTGTCATCCAGTTAGTTTTAGCCATTGCTAACTGTTCTTCTGTAATTCTGGCACCTGTGAGGTTAGCGCCACAGAGATTTGCCCCTCTTAAGTTGGCATTCATCAGATGGGCGTAACTCAAATCTGCGCCACGCAAATCTGCTCCTTCTAAATCGGCAAAACTCAGATAAGCTCTCCCTAAGTTAGCATCGCGGAGAATTGCTTGATTTAAACTTGCCCTACCAAAATCGGCATGAAATAAATTTGCTCCTTGAAGATTGGTACGATTTAATCTAGCTTGATGGAAAATAGCTTCTGATAAATTAACTTTTTGTAAATTGAGTAAACTGAGATTTTGTTGAGCGAAGTCCCTTCTGCCTTTACTGTAGGAAGTTTGTACTTCTTGCGCGTCTAATTTGCGCTTCACATTTCTAGCCTTACTGCTGCTAAAGTTATCACTACTCGGTACGTTTCCCACATTTCTGTTACTACTAGCTCGATAGCCAGTAATTCCTGAATGAGCATCAGTTCCTTCTAGCCTAGTACGTCTAGCACGAATAGCCATTGCGGCTTTAACTACCGAATTGGCGGATACCGATCCTTTGGAACCACTTCCAGAATTTAGGGAATTTGGGCCAAACTTACTGGCTGGGGATGGAGAAAATCCTGGTGGTGGGCTAGCAATCATGCCTTGAGCTAAACTATCAAGGTATGGTTCTAGGTCTAAGGCTCTCAGGACATCGTTGGCGGATTGGTAGCGATCGCGCACTGATACTTCTAACATTTTCCGCAGCACAGCGGCAAAATGATCGCTCAAATTATTGACCATGCGAACGTGCTTTTCCCAAAGCATTTCCCCTGTTGAGGGGTTGTAATCTAAATCTTTGGGAGATTTAGCGCACAACAGATAAATACAAGTGACTCCCAAGGCATAAATATCACTAGCATAAACTGGGCGCATTGCCATTTGTTCTGGTGGGGCGAATCCTGGTGTCCCGATCGCATAAGCTGTTAATGCTGTTTGGTCTGAGCTATTAGCTGCGGCTTGGTTGACTTGGTTTTTTACCGCCCCAAAGTCGATTAATACTAGTTTGCGGTCTTGGTTGCGGCGAATCAAGTTCGCTGGTTTTATGTCCCGATGAATTACCTTTTGGCTGTGAATGTACTGTAGTACTGGCAGCATTTCGCTCAAGAATTGTTTGACACCTTCTTCGCTAAAGGGGCCATTTTGTTTGACTTCTCTTTGTAAAGTATCCCCAAACACATATTCTTGTACCAAGTAAAATTGCTGATGGTCTTCAAAGTAGTCCAACAGTCTTGGTACTTGGGGATGATTACCAATTTGTCCCAGTGTTTTTGCCTCTCGTTCAAATAACTCGCGTGCCATTTGAAAAACGTGAGGTGCGGTAGCGGTAGGACGGAGTTGTTTAATCACACAACTGGGTTCTCCCGGCAACATTTGATCGTTAGCTAGAAATGTAGCTCCGAAGCCACCCTGACCCAGAGGTTTGATTACACGATAGCGATCGCGCAGCAAGAGTTGTGAACCACAAGCTTGGCAACTTTCTACGTGGTCTGGGTTTTCTGGATTAGGACAGGCTGGATTTAAGCAATAGCTCATTCAGCGTCACTCGCAAAGAGGATCATTCAGTATTCTTTGAGCGCCCTATTTTTATTATCCGGGCTAAAATCAACAATTACAGTGTTATGTATGCAATAAATCAATTAAAGACTTGATTAAGCAACATCTAATTGTGTGAAGTCTTCTTAAATTCTTCTACATTCACCCCCGTTTAAATTACATAAAAACTAACCTATCCATAGTTAGAGTACCCCTTGGCAATGGAAAACTAACAAATAAATTTAGCAATGTTAGGGGTGAAACTGAGAAAATGATACATTGAACCTTTCTTTTGGCGCTTCTTTTTCGGCGGCTTGCCCACTGGCAGGACAAAAAAGATTAATTGATTAACATTTAAACAAATGGGGGCTTCTGATGTGAGAGTTATCACTGACCCACTAAGTACACCCATATACATTATTTCTTATCTTAACAAGATGGGCGATCTTCTGATAGAGATGTAAAATAAACAGTCTGATAATGGTAAAAACATTTTAGCAATGCGGATCTCTCTGAACTGGTTGCGGGAACTGGTAGATTTCACCATCACCCCGGAAGAATTAGCCCATAAGCTAACTATGGCTGGGTTTGAAGTAGAAGACATTGAAGACCGTCGCACTTGGGCTGATGGTGTGGTAGTGGGTAAGGTACTGAGTTGTCAACCCCACCCCAACGCCGACAAGCTGAGAGTTTGCGAGGTGGATATTGGCTCAGGTACACCTTTAAATATTGTCTGTGGCGCGGCTAATGTCAAGACCGATCTGTTTGTGCCAGTGGCAACTATTGGCACATACTTGCCGAAGGTGGATTTAAAATTGCGATCGACTAAATTACGCGGTGTGCGATCGGAAGGGATGATTTGTTCTTTAGCAGAATTAGGCTTAGAAAAAGAATCATCGGGAATTCATAGTTTTGACCCAGAAAGTGGGCCATTAGGCGGCGATGTTCGCCCACTGTTAGGTTTAGATGATGTGATTCTAGACTTGACAGCAACCGCTAATCGTGCTGACGCTTTAAGTATGATTGGCATAGCGCGAGAAGTGGCAGCTTTAACTGGGGCAACTTTGAAGTTACCGGAAGTTCCAGAAAGTAACATTCCTGGAGGAAACAAAGAGGTTTTAAGTTTAAAAATTGCAGAACCCCAAGCTTGTCCGGCTTATATTGGTACAGTAATTGAAAATGTCAAAATTGGTCCTTCCCCAGATTGGTTACAACAAAGGTTACAAGGGGCAGGAATTAGACCGATTAATAATGTGGTAGATATTACCAATTATGTACTTTTGGAATGGGGACAACCTCTGCACGCTTTCGATCGCCAAAGTTTACAGAAAGTTACGGGCAAAGATTCTCTAACTATTGGAGTTCGTTTGGCTAAAACTGAGGAATCTTTAAAAACATTAGATGGACAAACGCGGAATTTACAGCCGCAAGCTTTGTTAATTACTGCTAACGATCGACCAGTTGCTTTAGCTGGGGTAATGGGTGGTGAAGAAACGGAAGTTTCCGCACAAACTCAAAGTATCATGTTAGAAGCGGCGTTATTCGACCCTACAGCAATTCGGCGTTCGGCACGCAGTTTGGGAATGCGAACGGAAGCTTCGGGACGTTACGAAAGAGGTGTAAATCAGGCGGAATTAGAATTAGCTTGTCGGCGGGCGATCGGTTTAATTTCGGAATTAGCTGTAGGGGCGGGTTTAGTGAATAACCTTTCTTGCTCGACAGAAAGCATAAAATCAAAACCCGCCCCTACGTCCATAGCACAAGAAATCGCCGATAATCGTCCGAATCAATCTGCTTGGACTAGATCGATCGAATTACGGCTCGATCGCGTCAATCAAATTTTAGGCCCTATAGATTTAGGCGAAGAACTTGGCGAATTACAACCAGAAGATATTCGGACAATTCTGACATCTTTGGGATGCGAAATTAAACCCACTGAAGAAGAAGGAATTTGGTTAGTTACTGTACCACCTTACCGTTATCGAGACTTGGAACGGGAAATCGATTTAATCGAAGAAATTGCCCGTCTTTACGGTTACGATAATTTCAGTATAGAGTTACCAGAAGAAACGGAACCTGGGTATCTTTCTATTGACCAAATGTTAACTCGTAAATTGCGGGAAGCTTTACGAGGTGCAGGGTTAACTGAATTAGTCCATTACTCTTTGGGTAAAGCTGAAGGTGACGGACAAATCAAATTGCGTAACCCAATGTTTAGCGAATACTCCGCTTTACGCAATGATTTAATTTCGGGATTAATTGATAGTTTCCAATATAATTTAGAGCAAGGAAATGGCGCTTTAAATGGCTTTGAAATCGGGCGGATTTTCTGGAGTGAAGAAGATGGATTAATGGAAGCTGATTCTTTAGCGGGAATTATCGGTGGCGATCCTACAGTAGGTCGTTGGGTAAATTCTGGAAAGTCAGAACCAATGACTTGGTATGAAGCCAAGGGTATGTTAGAAAGTGTGTTTCAAAAGTTAGGAATTAATGTTGAATATCAACCTGATTGCCGTGATTCTCGCTTACATCCGGGACGAACTGCTTCTTTATGGGTACAGGGCGATCGCTTAGGAACTTTCGGACAACTTCATCCCCAAATACGTCAAGAAAAAGGTCTTCCTGATGCAGTTTATGTGTTTGAATTAGACCTGGATGTATTACTAGATCAGATGAATCAAGATGAAATTCTGACTCCGGTTTTAAAACCCTATTCTAGTTATCCAGCATCCGATCGCGATATTGCTTTCTTCGCCTCCACAAAAGTTTCTGTAGCAGAAATGGAACGGGTAATGGCAAAAGCCGCTGGTACTTTATTAGAATCAGTGGAATTGTTCGATCAATATCTCGGTGAAAGTGTGCCCGAAGGACAACGAAGTTTAGCATTTCGGTTGATTTATCGGGCGGGCGATCGAACTCTCACAGAAGAAGATATCGAATCTGTACATCAACAAGTTCGAGAAGCTTTAACCGAAAAATTCCAAGTCACTCTCAGAAGTTAGTGATTAGACAGATCCCCGACTTCTTCAACAAGTCGGGGATCTCGCTTGTGCTATATTACACCTGATTTCTGGAAATTTAGATTATGACAAAATACGTGATGTGGGGAAGTTATTGTGAGGATGTTCTGGAAAAAAGAGCACCCTATCGACAAGCACATTTAGACGGTTTAGCAAAACAAAAAGAGTCAGGTGTTTTAATTACAATTGGTCCAACTCAAGACTTAACAAAAGTGTTTGCCATTTACGAAGCAGCAGACGAAGCTACCGTTCGCCAGTTAGTTGAAACCGATCCTTATTGGCAAAATGGTATTTGGACAGAGTACGAAGTTAAAGAGTGGATTCAGGCAATTTAGTCATTTGTCATTGGTCATTTGTCATTGAAAGAAAGAGAGATTTAAATTTAACTTTCTATCCACTAATGACCAACGACAAATTGTTCGTTGTAGCGACTTCAGTCGTACATTCTGCTTAGTGGAACACTGAAGTGTTCACAACGAAAGAGGAGGAGAATTTAAAAAGGAATATCATCTACATCTGGTGGATTTACCGGAGTTGTAGGCTTTGGTGTAGAGGTGGTAGGAACAGCGGGGAAAGGTGCATCATTTTCTTCGGAAATAGTGGCAGTATTGGTAGTAGCAGTAGCAAAAGATGTGTTGTTTTTAGTTGCTACATTGCTGGAATGATAATAGTCTCGATCGCTATTTGTAGCTTCATTTCTAGCTGTTGTGGTATCTGTTGTTGCCGCAGCAAAATTGTTAGTAGCACCTAAATAATGAACTTTCTGGGCGGTTAATTCTGCACGTTTTTCTTTAAAACCTTCTGGTTTACGTTCGTAGTTGATCATTCCTAAACGACCTTCAATAACTACTTGCAAACCGCGGTGACAGCGTTCGTGAATTTCTGTGGCTAAATTTCCCCATCCGATTACTTTTAAGTTAGCTGGAGGATCGTCAGGTTTTAAACCAGAAAACTGAACTAACATTTCAGCAACAGGGAGGTTATCGGGTGTATATCTTAGTTGCGGATCTTGTACGACCTCAGCCATTAAAATGCAGCTATTCATAACTAAATTTTGGGTAAGGATTCTGGGATTTTTTCGGCATTATTCCTATTTTACAACTTTTTTGGTCGATCTACTTGGTAATTGATAATTTTCGGAATTTTTTTACCAATTACCAACTAGGAATTACCGATTACCAAACTAACTATTTAATTGCTTGTTCTCGCTGTTCTTGGTCAACAAAGTTTTGCACTTTAAAGCGGTAGTCTTTTAAGGTCCGATCGACCCAACTGCGATCGCTACTGTTGACGAAAATATGCACTAATGGTTCGCCAGCATCAGGTAAAAGTAACACCCAACTATCATCTGTTAATGAGCAAATTTTCACCCCATCAATTAATTCTAAAGATTCAGCGGGATGAGTTTCTACTAAGTAGCGCATTAATGCTCCTTTCACTGTCCAAGGGCAACGCACTGTTTGATTTTTATGGTAAACTAGCGGCAAGTCTTCGCGAATTGTGCCGAGCGATCGTTCTTGAATTGTTAACATTTCAATCAGCTTAGCAATGCAGAACATGGCATCAAATCCCGGATGCAATTGCGGGAAAATAAATCCCATTTCTGCGGAACCACCTAACACTACATGAGAATTAGTTTGACAAGCTTCCATTAAAGCACTCGGATTAGCTTTCGTCCGAATTACTTTACCATCATGTCGGCGGGCAATTTGTTCTACAGCACTGGAAGTATCAACGGGAACTACTACAGTTCCTCTTGGATTAGCGGTGAGAATCATATCTACCATTAAAGCAGTTAACATTTCTCCGCGAATTGGCGTACCAGTTTCATCAACTAAAATTAACTGTTCGCCATTTCCCGATACTTGTACGCCAAAATTAGCTTTTAATGCTTCTACTACATGACCGAGTTGATGTAACAATGCTTCTCTTTCCACTGCGGAAACAGCTGTTTGATTCAAGGAAGCATTTAATACTACTGCATCGCAACCAAACTTAGCTAACAATTGCGGCAATACTGCCCCAGAAACCGCATAAACATAGTCAATTACTACTTTGGAATTACTATGGCGAATTGCTTGAGTTGTGAGGTGTTGTTCAAAACTGGTGCTGTAAATATCCATCACCTGACTGGGATAAGCCATATTGCCAATTTCATCTATTTGGGCACGGCGTAAATCTTCTTTAAAATATGCTCCTTCGATTTTCTTTTCTTGGGCTTTGGAAATATTAATTCCTTTCAAATCTACGAACTCAATCAAAATATGATCGGGACGTTCGGGATGAATTCTAATGTGAACTCCGCCGACTACTGGCAAGGTAGAAATTACGGTGCGAGTAATCGGAATCGCTGTAGCTTCTAAGTTTTGTACATGAACTCCCACTGACATTAAACCCGCAATAAAAGAACGTGAAACCATGCGGGCAATGCTACGTTGATCGCGGGAAACTGCTACTTGCGATCCGGGTTTTAAAGTGGAACCGTAAGCGGCACCTAATTTAACCGCAAATTCTGGAGTAATATCAATATTTGCTAATCCAGAAACGCCTCTTTGACTAAATAAATTTCGGGTGGCTCTTTGTCCCCAAATTAAGTTAATGTTCAAGGTAGCGCCAGATTCAATTTGTTTACTGGGCCAAACTCGAACCCCTGGACTAACTAAGCTTTCTTCTCCGACTGTGGACAAAGAACCAACCACTGCGCCTTCTAAAACTTGGGCGCGTCGATCGACTCTTGTCCCTCTAGCGAGCACGCAAGCACTCAGTTGTGCTTCTTCTCCAACTATTGCGCCATTCCAAATTATTGGGCGTTTTAAGTTGGCTTCTGCACCAATAGTTACTTTGTCGCCAATGACGGTTCCGGCTTCTATTTGTACTCTTGGCCCAATGCGGCTGTTGTCTCCAATTAATGCTGGTGCTTCAATTTGAGCGGTAGGATCGATGTAGGAATTTTGTCCGATCCAAATTCCTGATTCTCCGGCGTAGGTCGATCGCGGTAATGTAGCGGAAGCGTATCGTTCTTCGTAAGCTTTTTCTAATTTAACTTTGCCACATAATCCATCGTATTGTGCTTCTCGATAAGCGTCTAAGTGACCGACATCGCACCAGTAACCTTCGGCAATATAGCCATACATTGGTATTCCTTGTTCTAGTAACAAGGGAAATAAATCTTTGGAAAAATCGCTCTCTTGGTTAGGTGGTAAAAATTCTAAAACTTCTGGTTCTAAAATGTAAATACCTGTGTTGACTGTATCGGAAAAGATTTCACTGGTAGAGGGTTTTTCTAAAAATCGCTTTATCTGTCCATCTTCATCTGTAATTACTACACCAAATTCGATCGGATTAGGTACGCGAGTTAGAACTATGGTAGCTTTTGATTGATTCCTTTTATGATAGACAATGGCGGCGCTTAAGTCGAAGTCAGTAATACAATCACCGCTAATTACCAGAAATGTTTGGTCTAAAAGTTCGGCAATATTTTTGACGCATCCCGCGGTTCCTAAAGGTTGGTCTTCTTCTACTGCGTAGGTCATTTGTACGCCAAATTCGCTACCATCATGAAAGTAATCGCGAATTACATCTGGTAAATAATGTAAGGTGGCAATTACTTCTGTAATTCGATGTTTTTTCAGTAAGTTAATGATATGTTCTGCGATCGGTCTATTAAGTATCGGAACCATTGGTTTTGGGAGATCGCAGGTTAGCGGTCTTAATCTTGTTCCCGATCCGCCAGCCATCAGCACTGCCCGCATAAATCCTCCTATTTTATCTGGTTAATTACTGTTTAGAAATTAGGGCGGGTTTAGTGATAGTTAGGTTTCCCCACTAAAGTTTTGATTCACTTTGCCCCTGATGTTTTGTCTGTTTGTGATTAATTACATCTGGACTGTTAGATAAGTTTAACTAATTTTCTCGGACTTGGTTCAATTCCTATCAAGTATTTTTGCTCATTACTAACGAATTATTAGAATCACCTCTCTGTTTAGTTAGCTTGTCCAGTTCTCTTTTTGGGCAGATTGCTTTTTATAATTTTTCCGCACAAATATTACTAACTTTTAGGTTAGATGCTGAGCTTGGCTTTGAGTTTTTAACTAACAGAGAAGTTACAGCTAGCGTCGCAATCACCATTATCTCTCTGGTTTCCCCACAGAGAGTTTTTGTTAAACATTTTTTAGCAAATCAGTTAAGTCGTCGCAATTACGATTAAATAGGTCTAAATCAATAATTGATCCTGTTGATTTGTCCGCCAAAATTTGGAGCGATCCTAAATTACTTGCTTTGTTTGCATCTCATAAAACTTTCAGGGAGAGTAAAGCAAAAATTTATTTAATCAGTTACATTTTAATTGAAGGCTGCGTTCTGATTATATCAAAGTCGTCAGTTAAATATCCTATTTGCTATCCTGGGTAAAGAATGCTACTTTCAGATGCAGAAATTAAGATATAAGTAGAGTTGTAGGAGATGATATGGGTAAGTTAATTCTTGTAGCATTAGTGGTGGTTTACGTGGGAGGCGTTTGGAAGTTCTGGACTGGTTTTGAAAGAACAAACTTCCAACGCAGTTTGCCGACTCGTATCTCTTTAGCCTTATTATGGCCTGTGTTAATGGTGAATAGATCTTTTCGCCGCAATTTTACAAAAGCCCTGAAAGGTTAACTGAGAGAGTCAGCTGTTGCAACTTAATTCAGAAAGTCACAAACGAATCTGGTTAATTGGTGGCACTGGGGAAAGTGCTAAATTGGCAAAGGCACTGCTCTCAGTTCAGCTGCCTTTGCTAATTTCTGTGACTACTGAAAATGCTCGATCGCTCTATCCAATTTCGCCTTTGCTGCAAGTTTGGGTAGGGCGTTTCAATTTATCTCAAATCAATCAATTTTTAGCCGAACAAAATATTATTGCGGTTTTGGATGCGTCTCATCCTTACGCAGCGGAAATTTCCCAAAATGCGATCGCCGCTTGCTCTCAAAAAAATATTCCTTATTTGCGTTTTGAGCGCCCCAGGTGTGGGCTGGGGGGCAGGGGGGCAGAGGGGCAGAGGGGCAAATTAATTTATTTGGATAGTTTTGAGAGGTTAGTAACGGGGGAATATTTAGTAGGGGAAAGGGTGCTTTTTACTGTGGGGTATAAGGTTTTGCCTTTGTTTAGAGATTGGCATGAGCGATCGACTTTATTCGCCAGAGTTTTACCTGCTACAACTTCTATTGCAGCTGCTTTAACAGCTGGTTTTACCCAAGATAAATTATTTGCTATGCGTCCGCCAATTCCGCTGAATTTAGAAAGAGAACTTTGGCGACATTGGCAAATTTCAATGGTAGTAACCAAAGCTTCTGGTACGCCTGGGGGAGAGGATATTAAACGGCAATTAGCAGCAGAATTAGGAGTTAGTTTAGTAATAATTGAACCGCCAATTATCACTTATCCTCAAGTTACTAGTGATTTGGGGGAAGCGATCGCTTTTTGTCAGCAACACACGGGGAAACTCGCCTAAAAGTGACAAATGATGACAGGTAGAGAAATCTTAGGGAAACAATCTCTTAATTATTTCCCTAAAAGCATTATGGATATTGAGTTTAGGTGATTGTGACCGCCTGTACGCAATAACAGGCGGTCACAATCACCTAATCACCAGATAGGTGTTCGGAATTAAGTCTAAGGGATTTCTTGGTCATGCTGGATTCTCCTTACACTATTTCTTGATTAAAGATTAAAATCAGTATTTATAGACATAGTTTATGCCAAAATAATAGTATGCTTCAAATACAGAATATATGTTTAGCTTTGTAATAACAAAAATTGGAGAAAACAATGAGACAAAATTTAATAACAGCTATTGAGAGAATAAAACATGAAACTGCTTACAAAGAAAATATAGAAGGAATTTTAAGTACTTTAGAAGCACTTATCAATAAGAAGAGTGAAGCACCCGAAGGATTTGTTGACGAATCAAAAAAAATTTGGGAAACGATAATTGAATTTAATAATTCTAAAGAATCATTGATTGAGTTACTACCAGGAGCTAGGAAACTAGAAAATTTAGCCCAATTGAGTCATAATTTTCTAGAAAAATATCGAGATTTTCTTAGCGATGAAGACTGCCGATTACTTAAAGAGATTTACTTAATTAATTATACACAATCACAACTCCGGTTAGGTCTATATTTTCTTTACGATATAGACAAACATGAAACATATATGGATTACTTACTCAATATTTCATCAGGTATAGACTTAATAGTTAAAGGAGTTACAAATTACCCCAGCAATATTGATTTACAAAATCACGAAGAATTGAAAGCTTTGGGGTACGACGTACTTCAATTAAGTGAAGAAATTAAAAAACAAATAAACCAAAATGAGGTACAAATAGAACAGACATTAAAAGAAGATTATGAAAAAATTAGACATTACATATATGTAAGTGCTGTCACACTTATTTGGTTAGTAGAACAATTTGAAAAAACAGTAGAAACAAAAAAAGAAAAAAATAGACCGACCATTAAAAACATTCTGAAGTTTCTGGAAACTTCAGAAGGAGGTTGGGCTGGGGATGACCTCGAAGAATGTTTAGAGTTTGTCAACGAAATTCGTTAATTAGGAGTAGTTGTGTATTTGTTGGACACTAACCATTGTACTTTTATTTTTATACAAAGAGATTCTAATGTGCTGAATCACTTAATGAATCTACCGGAGGACAGTAAAATATTTATAAATAGCATAATTTATGGAGAATTAATACTTATGGCACAGAAGTCTGAAAGAAAAGCAGAAAACTTAAACAAGGTAGAAGAGTTTGTAAAAAAATTCACTGAATTTATTTATCCAGTAGATAAAGAAACATCGAAGATATAGGGAGAACTATATGCAAGTATTTTTAATTTCTTTGCCCCTAAAGACAAAGCAAAACGTAGGAAATTTAAAATAGAAGATGCTGGCGTAAGACTGAATGACTTATGGATTGCTTGCACTGCAATACAGCATAATCTTACAATTGTGTCTGAAGATTCCGATTTTAAACAAATATCCAAAGCAAGGCAACTAAACGTTGAATGTTGGAAAACCACATAATAAGAAGCTTTATCCTCACCACAATACTCACTTGTACCGTTTACAGTACACTCATTTAAGGAAAAGTCGGGGATCTATCTGGGTAGCTAATTAAAATGCGATCGCCATTCCATCAGCACGAGGTTCCGAACCTGCAATAAATACATCGTTTTCCCGTAGGATAATTTGACCTTTGCCAAACAAAGACGTATTTTTAGTTACTCGCACTTCATGACCTTTTGCTAATAATAATTCAGCTATTTTTGGCGAAACACTTTTTTCTAATAAAACTCTATTTCCAGCTACAAAAAACCAGCGTGGCGCATCTAAAGCTGCTTGAGGATTCATGCCATAATCCGCCATATTTAATATTACTTGTAAATGTCCTTGAGGTTGCATTGGCCCTCCCATAACTCCAAAGGGGCCTAATGGTCGATCGCCTTTTGTTAAAAATCCAGGGATAATAGTATGAAATGGGCGTTTTTCTGGGGCAATTTGATTAGGATGTCCCGCTTCTAAAGTAAAACCCAATCCGCGATTATGCAAAGCAATTCCCGTTTCAGGAACTAATATTCCACTACCAAAACCTTCAAAATTCGATTGAATAAAAGAAACCATTAATTCCCCATCTGCTGCTGCTAAATAAACAGTTCCACCTTTCGGAAGTCCAGGTTCAGCTAAGGGAATCGCAGTATCATTAATTAAATTTCTACGTTCAGCAGCATAGCTTTTATCTAACAAGTGTTCTGCTGCAACTGTCATAAATCTGATATCAGCAACATGGCGACGAACGTCAGCAAATGCTAATTTCATCGCTTCAATTTGTAAATGATAACTCTCGACAGATTCACGGGGATATTGAGCAATATCAAAACCTTCTAAAATATTTAATGCCATTAAAGTAGCAATTCCTTGTCCGTTGGGAGGAATTTCCCAAACTGTTAAATCTCGATAGTTTGTCAAAATTGGTTCTACCCAATCTGCTAAATGGTTTCGCAAATCATCTGTAGTTAAAAAACCGCCAGTATCCGCCGCAAAATTAGCAATTTTTTGGGCAATTTCTCCATTGTAAAAGCTTTCGCCGCCAGAATTTGCGATCGATCTCAAAGTCCTCCCATGCAACTCACTCCCCCAAATTTCCCCCGCTTTCGGTGCCCGGTTTTTGGGAAAAAATACTTGTTTAAAATGTTGAAATTCAGGACGATTTAAAGGTAAAAATATTCTTTCCGCACGTTGCCAAGCTTCTGCTGTTACTGGAGAGACAGGAAAACCATTTTCAGCATAGCGAATTGCCGGAGAAAATAACTGTTCAAAAGGCAATTTTCCCCAACGTTCCCATAAGTTTCGCCAAGCAGAAACCGCGCCGGGAACTGTTACAGGCAACCATCCATTTGAGGGGATTTCTGTTAAGTTTGTAAATGCTGCTAAAGGTAGAGATTTGGCGCTTTTTCCTGAAGCATTTAAACCATGTAATTTGCCATCCCAAACTATAGCAAAAGCATCAGAACCTATGCCGTTAGAGGTGGGTTCTACTACGGTGAGTGCGATCGCCATTGCTACAGCTGCATCCACCGCATTTCCCCCAGCTAATAACATTTCTATTCCCGCTAAAGTTGCGAGGTTTTGACTCGTCGCCACTGCACCTCGCTTTCCCATTATTACTTTTCTTTGTGATGGGTAAGGGTAGGTAGTTAAGTTTTCTGTGTTTTCTAATTTTTGAGACATAATTCTATATTATATAAATGAATGCTTGCTATTAACAGTCAATGCCAGCTAAAGATATTTATCACAATACAGTTAAGAATGCTCTTTTAAAAGATGGTTGGAACATTACTGACGATCCTTTTATTTTAAAATGGGGAACCAGAGATTTATATATTGATTTAGGAGCAAAAAAACTCATAGCTGCGGAAAAAGGTGAGCAAAAAATCGCAGTTGAGATTAAAAGCTTTATTGGTGCTTCTCCAGTAGCAAATCTAGAGAACGCTTTGGGACAATACATTCTATACTATGATATTCTCAATCGTTTAGAACCAAATCGCCGCTTATACCTGGCAATTCGTCAAGAAACTTTTTCTGATTTATTTGAAGAACCTATAGGAAAAATTCTCTTAGAAAATCAGCGTCTTCGTTTACTGGTTTTTGATTCGGAACAAGAGGTGATTCTCCAATGGATACCTTAGATAATTATCGGCAAATTCTCCAAAACATACTCATTGAATATGCTCAACTTCCTTATGCTTATGGACAACTAGAAAGACAGTTAATTATTGATGAAAATAAAAACCATTATTTGTTACTAACTCTCGGATGGGAAAACAAAAAACGGGTGCATGGTTGCCTAATCCATATTGATATTATTGACGAAAAAATCTGGATTCAGCGCGACGGAACCGAAGATGGAATTGCTAACGATCTCGTCAACGCTGGTATTCCTAAAAACCGGATTGTTCTTGCCTTTCATCCCGCTGACATTAGGCAATTTACGGAATATGCAGTCAGTTAACTGATATCCAATTTAGATTTTATTTACCACCGTAAAAGAAGGCAATTTCTTTGTCTTTTAAAGGTGCAAAACCTGCATCAATTAGCTTTTGGTTGAGTTCATCTTGGGGAATGTGTTTTGCGCCAATTCTGACAATTCGCGATCGCATTGTATTGCTAACTCCGCTACGTTGTCTCCCCGCTTCCAATCCCATAACTTGATTATAAAGATCTAACTTTTCAGTAGGAATGGGAGATCCATCAAAATCTATTCCTTTAGCAATAGCTTCATCGATCGCATCTGCACCTTTAGTACTGGGTGATTCTGGGGTAGTTTCAGGAGACATGAGAAAGTAGCAATTAACGACAGGAATATTTTACCAGAATTGCGATCTCTATATTTCGGTTGATGTTTAATTTGGTAATGTTAACACAATGTAACAAATAGAGGTGTAGCGAAATCGGAGCAAAATTTTGGCAGACGAATTAAAAAAAGGCGACAAGGTGGAATGGAAGACTTCCCAAGGGAAAACTCAAGGCGAAGTGAAAGAAAAACTGACTTCACCAACAGATATTAAAAGTCATCATGTTGCTGCTTCTGAAGATAACCCAGAATACTTGGTAGAAAGCGATAAATCCGGGAAAGAAGCGGCACATAAACCCGAATCTTTGCAGAAAATTGAGGAATAAAAATGAGTAAAGACTCGCAAACTGTGATTGATGAATTTCAACAAAACGTCAATATGACGGCGAAAGAAATGGAAAATTGGCTCAAAACAGATGAGTCAAAATCAGTTGGACAAAAAGACGGAAATAGCGAATCAATTGGACATGAGTCTGGTAGATATATTGTCGATATTTTGCAAAAGAAAGAAGCAAATTACACCGATGATGATATCTCCCAAATGCAGCGAGTTGTGAGTTACATCAAACGTCATTCCGCGCAAAAACCATCAAGTGATATTGAAGATTCTCGCTGGCGATATTCTCTAATGAATTGGGGACACGATCCGCTAAAATAAGTAATTTTCTTTACAGATAAGAATGACCAAATCAGTAGGGGCGGGTTTAGCAAAAGGGTGCGAAAACCCAGCAATAAAATTTAAGTCAAAACCCGCCCATCCCAAGCATCTGTAGCAAAAATTTAAGTAATTGATATAAAGGAGTAAAATAAAAATGGCAAGCGAAACTGCTGAGAAATTTATGCAAACTCTTCAGCAAATCGAGGAAAACAAGAATGTTGAACCTTTGGTTTCTCTGTTTACTGAAAATGCGGAATTAAGTAATCTGGCAACTCCATCGCCGCTACAAGGAAAAGATGGTGCTAGACGCTTTTGGCAAAAATATTTGTCAGTTTTTCAGCAAATTCATTCTAAATTTACCAATGTGGTAGAAAGTAATGGTTCTGCTGTGTTAGAGTGGACTTCTGAAGGTAGTTTAACATCAGGTGAACCGCTAAAATATCAAGGTGTGAGTATTATCGAAACAGTAGATGGAAAGGTACAGCGTTTCCGTACCTATTATGATTCAGCTGCTTTTTTACCCCAAGGCGCGAAACAATGAATTTGAGCACAAAAAACGATCGCACAACCACCTTACCAAACTTAGGTTTAGTCTGCATTACTTCATCCGATAAAGTGCGTTATCGAACTGTTACTCGCAAAAGATTATTATCATTAACACCAGATGAACAAGCAAAGGTGTTAAGAGAATTATATGCAGACAACTTGCAGCGACTCAATAGTGCGATCGCTTTTTGTGTAGCTAACAACATTAAATTATATCGGATTACTTCTGCATTATTTCCCTTTGCTGACGACACCCTTGGCGAAGATATCTTAACAGAATTTACAGAAGAATTGGGCAAAATTGGCGATCGCGCCCAGCAATTAAATATTAGAATTGTGATTCATCCCGATCAATTTGTCGTTTTAAGTTCCGACAAACCAGAAGTTATTGAAAACAGCATTAAAATTCTGAATACTCATGCCAGAATTTTAGATTTATTAAGTTTACCACGTTCCCCTTGGACAGTAATGGAAATACATGGCGGAAAAAGCGATCGCGCCGAAAGACTAATTAATGTAATCACCAATTTACCAGAAACAATTCGTTCTAGAATCGCCTTAGAAAACGACGAATACGCCTACAGCGCCAGCGAAATATTCGACATTTGTCGCGCCGCAAATATCCCAATGGTTTTTGATGCTCACCATCATCTAATCCACGAAAAACTTGATAGTTACGACCATCCCAGTATAGCCGAAATGTTAGCCAAAGCCCAAACAACTTGGCCTAAACCAGAATGGCAACTAGTTCATATTTCCAACGGCAAAGAATCCTTCAACGATCCACATCATAGCGACTTAATCACAGTAATGCCAGATGCTTATAAATCAGCACCTTGGATCGAAATAGAAGCAAAACTCAAAGAACAAGCGATCGAAAAATTACGCCAAGAATGGTTGCCATTAGTCATCAGTCATTAATCATTGGCACATCACAAAAAACATCTGTGTTCATCTGTGTTCATCTGTGTTTATCTGTGGATATCTGTGGTTAAAAAAACAAAATTTCATCTGTGACAATAACTCCAGTTTACCAATGACAATTAACCAAATAATTTAACCATTCCATCCTGAAAAACTAACAATTCTCCTGGTTTAATTTGCGTCCAAACTTCATTATCAGTTAAAGGAGTAGTGGCAATAATTGCTACACGATCGTTCGGAGTAGTCAACTTTTGAAAATCCACCGTCACATCTTGATCGATTAAATGAGCAGCAGCAAAAGGCGCTTGTCTTACAATGTACCAAAGATTCGTCGAACAATGAGCAAAAAAATCTGAACCATCAGAAAGTAAATAATTAAAAGTTCCCTTTTCTGCCAAACTTGCCGTCACTTCCTTTAACACCGGATAAAGTTTTGCCAAAGGCGGTTTTGCTTGGGGAAAATACGATCGCAACTCATTCAAAATCAAACAAAAAGCTTTCTCACTATCCGTCTCACCAACTGCGCGATAAAACCCATTATTTTCGGCATGAAAATTTTCTAAATTCCCATTATGAGCAAACACCCAATATTTCCCCCAAAGTTCGCGCCGGAAAGGATGACAATTTTCTAAAGCAACTTCCCCTTGAGTTGCTTTGCGAATATGAGCAATCACATGAGTAGAATGAATCGGATAACATCTGACTACATCCGCAATTGGAGAAGCAACAGCAGGTTTAGGATCTAAAAAAATCCGACATCCCAAACCTTCAAAAAAAGCAATTCCCCAACCATCTTGGTGAGTATCTGTTCTTCCCCCTCTAGCAGAGAAACCTTCAAAGGAAAAACAGATATCCGTCGGTACATTGCAATTCATTCCCAAGAGTTGACACATAGTAACTGGGGATTGGGTACTGGGTACTGGGTACTGGGTAAAATTTTACCTTGTTCCTTTTACCTCAATATTTATTTTTCTTTCCTTCTTCCTTAATTTACCTTCTGCCTTTCCCTCAAGCAGGACCTATCGCATCAATCGCCGCCTCAAGTGCGATCGCAACGTGAGTCCAATGTGTCCCACCCTGGCAATAAACAATGTAAGGTTCTCTCAAAGGCCCATCTGCCGAAAATTCCAAAGTACTACCTTCGATAAAAGTACCACCAGCCATGACCACCTGACTTTCATAACCGGGCATTTCCCAAGGTATAGGTTCCACGTAAGAATCAATAGGCGAATATTGCTGAATCACCTGACAAAAAGCAATCAATTTTTCCGCCGAACCCAATTTAATCGCTTGAATCACATCCCGTCTAGGTGCTAAAACGGGAGGATTCACCGGATAACCCAACTTATCGAATACGTACCCAGTCAAATAAGTTCCCTTCATCGCCTCCCCAACCATTTGGGGTGCTAAAAACAAACCTTGGAATAGCAAACGGTGTTGGTCAAAACTTGCACCCCCCGCACTGCCAATTCCGGGGGCTGTCAGGCGACAGGCAGCCGCTTCCACCAAATCTGCCCGCCCAGCGACGTAACCCCCCGCCGTGACCACCGTACCCCCCGGATTTTTAATCAATGACCCGGCTATTAAGTCAGCACCCACATGGGTTGGTTCTTGGGTTTCAATAAACTCGCCGTAACAATTATCCACAAAGCAAACAGTGTTAGGGTTTTGCTGCTTCACAAGGTAGATAATCTTTTCAATTTCCTCAATAGAGAGGCTAGAACGCCAAGAATAGCCACAAGAACGTTGGATCAACACCAGGCGTGTTTTTTCACCTACCGCACGAGGGAGAGCTTCCCAATCTACATTTCCTTCTTTCGTCAGAGGTAATTCTCGGTATTTAATGCCAAATTCAATAAGTGAGCCTTGACCCTCACCGCGCAAGCCAATCACTTCTTCGAGTGTGTCGTAGGGAGAACCGACGACAGCCAGCATTTCGTCACCGGGACGCAGGACACCGAATAAGGCGCAAGCGATCGCATGAGTACCGGAAACAAACTGCACCCTTACCGCAGCAGCTTCCGCACCCATCACATCCGCGAACACCTTGTCTAAAGTTTCTCGCCCCAAATCATCATGTCCATAGCCCGAAACTCCTGCAAAGTGATGGGCTCCGACGCGATGACGACGAAAAGCCGATAATACTCTTTTGAGATTTTGCTTGACCTGAGCGTCAATTCCAGAAAAAATCGGAAATAGTGCCTGTTCTGCTTCAAGCAGCTTTAATAAGCTGTTCATTCATTCCTCATTCACGATATAAGTATGCGGATTTTCAGATCGCGCAGATAGGCCAGATAGTTCGTTTTAAGGTTACAAATGACGCTTGCCACCTCAACCAAACTTCGCCTAGATTGGCCCGTGATCCTGTTCATGTCTGCGATCCACATTGTCGCTATCTTTGCCTTCTTCCCTGGCAATTTTAGCTGGGCAGCAGTAGGTGTAGCCGTACTTCTCCACTGGGTAACAGGCGGTTTAGGAATCACATTAGGTTTCCATCGCTTAGTTACCCATCGTAGTTTTCAGAGTCCCAAGTGGTTAGAATACTTCTTGGTTTTCTGCGGCTGTTTAGCCTGCCAAGGCGGGCCTATAGATTGGGTCGGTCTGCACCGCATCCATCATTTACACTCAGACCACGATGGCGATCCTCATGACTCCAATAAAGGATTTTGGTGGAGTCATTTGAACTGGATGCTTTACCAAATCCCCGAACGGGAAGAAATTCCTCGATTCACCAAAGATATTGCCGAAGATCCAGTTTATCAATTTTTGCAAAAGTATTTTATTCTAATCCAAGTAGGATTAGGTATCGTACTTTACTTACTCGGCGGTTGGCCTTTTGTTCTCTGGGGCATCTTTGTCCGCCTAGTTGCTGTTTATCACTGCACTTGGTTGGTTAACAGTGCTACCCACAAATTCGGCTATCGTACTTATGAATCTAGCGATCGCTCTACCAACTGCTGGTGGGTAGCTCTACTAGTTTATGGCGAAGGTTGGCACAATAATCACCATACTTTTCAATATTCCGCCCGTCACGGTTTAAAGTGGTGGGAAGTTGACATGACTTGGATGACCATTCAATTGTTACAATTCCTTGGTCTAGCCACCAATGTCAAACTAGTAGAAGAGGAGAAACTCGTATAGTTTTCCGGTTTTTAAGATAACTAGCGAATTCCCTTAAAATCTGCCATTTCCCTGTACGATGTGTTTTAACGTTGTCAGGGCTTCCATGCTGATTAAGCCGCGGCGCTGTCCTTTTTGGTTAGACATTCCGAGAAAGATAGCGTCTCCTCTTCCCGGATTTCGGGAAAATCTCGGACTAGCATTAATGTAAGTTGAGGCACTATTTACACCTAAAGCAAATTGGCGGCTTTCTTGGTAAGATTCGGTCACTATGCAGTCGGCATGACCGCTGCTGTATTGGTTAATCCAAGCGATCGCACTTTCCACACTATCCACCAGCTTAAAGGCTACTGTGTTAGTCAGGTAAGACTCACTCCATTCCGAGTCATTAGTGCTTCTCAACTCAGGAAACTCTGCCACTAAGTTGGCATCACCTTTTAAAGTAAAGCCCTTTTCCTTCAAGCTATTAAATAGGGTGACTAAGGAAGAGGGTTTTTGATTGGGATGAATTAAAACTTTTTCGATCGCATTCACTGGATCGGGCTCACTTTGATGACTATCCATAATCATCCAACGCGCTACTTCCAAGCTACCCGAAGGCGACCAAAATAGGTAACAGTTACCCATTCCCGATTTTAAAACTGGGGCAGTTGATTGCCGAACTACCTGCTGTACTAAACTGGGACGACCGTAGGGAATCACTAAATTAATATAGCGGTCTTGAGTAATTAAGTCTCGCAAAGAACCGCCTTGATCGGTTGGCAAAAGTTCCAAGCTTCCCTCTGGTATTCCTACTCCCTGTAATGCTGACTGCAAAGCTTGAGCAATTACACTATTGGAATGACTCGCCTCAGTTCCACCCCGGAGAATTAGAGTATTTCCGGTTTTCATACATAACCCAGCTGCGATCGCTGCCAATTCAGGAAATGCTTCATACACTAAAGCTATTACCCCCAAAGGCATCAGCTGGGAGTATGTTTGGGAATGTTCCAACTGATAACTCGCTGTCATTACTCGCCGCATCGGATCTGGTAGTTCCCCTAACCTTTGCAGCATTTGGATCGTAGTTTGCAGCCGTTCCGGTGTCAGTTTCAGCCACTCTAAAATTAATTCTGGTATTGCCATTTCCCGACTTGCTTCCAAGTCCAAGGTATTGGCTTCCAAAATATCATCGGAGTAGCTCTTTAGTGCTTGTGCCATTGCTTGCACGGCACGCGATCGATCGACTCCTTTAATGGTACTCAGTCCAAAAGATGCGTGATAGGCACGCTGAACTGTCGCCATTAAATTCGCATTCACTGAAGCATCAAACGTTTCGGTGGTCATAAAGCTAACGTCTGTAAGCTAGCCAGTACATCAGGACTATCAACATCAACGCCACCACTGCTCCCATAATAAATCCAATCACGATGGGAGGTTTATCTGGCAAGCCAGACTGGGCCAAGATTACCCCCACTACAAACACTACTACAATGATTAGCAGCGCCACAGGTAGGTAGCTGTCTCTGATCCGCGGATAGGCTTTACTCCATTTCGTACCTGTCCAGTGCCAGGATCTTTTGTAGGGGTAGGTCGTCGAGAGTTGCTCGATCGCATGACCATTTTCCTCTACTACAAAGATTTGCTGACATTTATTGCAGCCAAAGGCTTCTGTCAGGACAATGGGCATTAGTCGCCCCCTTCGTCCACAGGGACATGGATAATCACTATTTAAATCTATCTTTTGGGCTTTTGGAGATGGCACAAGCGGTCTTATATCAAACCGAGTTTATCAAAGGTTTACTTATAAATATTCCCGTCATGAACAACTTATTATAAGGTATTTTCACCATCTGCGATCTAGCAAGTTCACTCCCATAGGAAAATTTTTCTAGTAATTTTGATCGGCGTTCCAGTACCAGTGTTTCGGCTGAGTGCCAGAAGAAAGGATCTCCGATCCCACCAACTACGAAAAATTAACGCCCCACCTCCAGCATCATGAAAGCGGAACTTAATCTTGGCTTTCCTAGTTGATTACCAATCTCAAATTCTTTTCTCAATTTTCTAAGCGGGCAACGCGATTCGAACGCGCGACATTCACCTTGGCAAGGTGACGCTCTACCGCTGAGCTATGCCCGCAACCTCTTGACTTTTACTAGTATGTCAGGAAAATCTCGGTTTGTCAACTAAAAAATCAGAAAATTTTATGGTTGACCTGGGAACGACCTACTCTAGCTCAGTTGAGGATTTAGGAGCGATCGTACTATTCCCTGCCGCGGGTAAAGGTTGGGTAACAGCTGCTGGTCCGACAACTTTACCGCTGTAGGGTTCCATATTGCCGTTACCCCTAATTTGACGCATCAAACTAGCCATTTCCAAAGCACTCATAGCATAATTCCAGCCATGATTACTTTTAATTCCTGCCCTTTCTAGAGCTTGCTGCATATTGTCTGCTGTAATAATGCCAAAAATCACTGGAATTCCAGTTTGAAATCCAGCAGCAGCAATCCCTTTCGCCACTTCAGCCGCGACATAATCAAAATGAGGTGTTTGACCTCGAATCACCGCACCCAAGCAAATTACCGCATCATAACGCCCGCTGAGTGCCATTTGCCGAGCTACCAAAGACACCTCGAAACAGCCTGGTACCCAAACGTAATCTACCTGAGTGCCGTGAAAATCAGTATCGATGCCGTGGCGTTTCAGACAATCTTGACAACCCTCCAAAAGTTTGTTTGTCACTAAGTCATTAAAACGACCAATCACAATCCCAAACTTTAGGGTTTCTGTCTGAGTAAACGTTCCCTCAAAAACTGCCATGTCAATCTTTTTGCGTCATAAGTCAATTGTTCTTTCTCCATTGTCTCAAAGCCAATCACTTCTGACCTACTGAGCAAGGAATTTTTGACCAATGACTAATTGACTCAGCTTAGACGACGAAGGAACTTAACGCAGCTACCACCAATACTAAAGCTACCCAAATCCCAGAACCCAAAAACAGCAATCTCTTAGATTGATCCCAATTTTGGGGTGAGGCATAAGCAACGGGTACCCAAACTACTAATACGAAAGATAGTGCTACCAGAGCAAACAGCGCAAGTTGAAACAGGATTGTCATTTTTTGCTTCTCCCAAGACAGCAGACAGCTGATTAAGTAATTAACCTTTTCACCCACAAGGGGCGAGATTTTAAATTCCTATCTTGCTAAACTACCATGAAGCGGTCATGTTTCAGCAAGAAAGGCAGAGGACAAGGGGACAAGAAAGAAAGGTGAAAGGGAAAAGGTTAAGATTTTACCAGTACCCAGTCCCCTATCTCCTGAAAGCAATGGATTTGATTTTGTGCCATACAACTGCTGATTTTGATGCTTTGGGAGCAGCTGTTGGGTTAACAAGGTTGCTTTCGGGTGCGAGAATTGTGTTAACTGGTGGTGCTCATCCGGCGGTGCGGGATTTTTTGGCGTTGCATCGGGATGAGTATGCTTTGATTGAAAGGCGATCGGTTAATCCCAAACGAATTCGATCGCTTACAGTAGTAGATACGCAACAGAGCGATCGTTTAGGTAAAGCAGCTGAATGGTTAGATTTACCCAACTTAACCGAAATTACTTTATACGACCATCACTTAAATCAAGCTTCTGATATCCCAGCAACGCAAGTCACTATTGAAGCTGTAGGCGCTACTACCACATTGATAGTAGAACAGTTGCAAAAAATCGCCGGAAAAAACTTTTTAACACCTGCGGAAGCAACGGTGATGGCATTAGGAATTCATGTTGATACAGGTTCTTTAACTTTTGACCATTCTACAGCTAGAGATGCAGCTGCTTTAGCTTGGTTAATGTCTCAAGGTGCATCTTTACCAGTTATTGCTGAATATATCGATCCGGGTTTATCGCGTCAATTACAACAATTACTTCCTGTTGCTTTAGATAATTTGCACCGAATAAATCAGTGGGGTTATACCTTAGCTTGGACTTTAATTGATACTCCCGGTTTTGTGCCTGGTTTATCTAGTTTAGCTTCGCGGTTAATTGATTTAACAGAAAGCGATCTTTTGTTGTTAGGAGCAAGATACAAGAGTGATAGTTCTGCGGAAAGTTTAACAGTAATTGGTCGATCGCGTATTAATGGCACAGATTTAAATCAATTATTTCAAGATTTAGGTGGTGGCGGACATTCCCAAGCTGCATCTCTCACTATGAAAACAGTTTCCGCAGAACTAATTTTACAACAGTTAATTGAACGCTTAACCGGACAAATTCCTCATCCTCCCACCGCTAGAGAATTAATGTCTTCTCCCGTGCGAACTATTCGTCCAGAAACTACAATTGGACAAGCACAAAGGATTTTATTAAGATATGGTCATTCGGGATTATCGGTAGTTGATGCTAACGATCGATTAGTCGGAATTATTTCTCGTCGAGATATCGACATTGCTTTACATCATGGTTTTAGTCATGCTCCAGTTAAAGGTTACATGACTACTAATTTAAGGACAATTTCTCCCGATACTCCTTTGCCGGAAATTGAATTATTAATGGTAACTTATGATATTGGTAGGTTGCCAGTTTTACAAGAAGGTCAATTAGTAGGAATTGTTACTCGCACTGATGTTTTACGACAGTTGCATCAGGAAAATCGCCGGGGAGAAAGAGACAAAGAAACAGGGGGAAATCCTGCTTATTGTACTTTACCAATTTCTCGGTTGCGCGATCGCCTAACTCCACCTTTATGGAAATTATTACAAAAAGCATCTCGCCAAGCGGAAAAACGCGGTTGGCATCTTTACTTAGTTGGCGGCGCAGTACGCGATTTACTCCTAGCCGATCGACAAAAACAAGTATTATTAGAAGATATAGATTTAGTTGTAGATGGGTTTCATAAATCTGCCGATGTTGGTGCAGGTGTAGAATTAGCTAAAGCCTTACAAACAATTTATGCAGGGGGTCGTTTAGAAGTTCATGGACAATTCCAAACTGCTGCTTTATTGTGGCATAAAAACCCAGATTTAGGTTCACTTTGGATCGATATTGCTACAGCCAGAACTGAGTTTTATCCTTATCCAGCAGCTAACCCAGAAGTAGAAGCAAGCTCAATTCGTCAAGACCTTTACAGAAGAGATTTTACCATAAATGCTTTAGCCATGAGACTAACAAATCCTCGTGTTGGTGAATTGTTAGATTTCTTTGGCGGTTTATTAGATTTACAATCTCAACAAATTCGGGTTTTACACGCTAATAGTTTTATCGAAGATCCAACCAGAATTTATCGTGCAGTGCGCTTTGCCGTGCGGTTAGGTTTTGAAATTGAACCGCAAACAGAAAGTTATATTAGGTATGCTATAGCTAGCGGAATTTACGAACAAATTCAAGGCAAAAATGGCAGAGCGCCAGCTTTAGAAACTCGGCTAAAATCAGAATTAAAATATATTTTACAAGCTCCTTACTGGAAACCAGCATTACAACTTTTAGCAAATTTAGAAGCTTTGCGCTGTATTCATCCCAGTTTAGAGTTAGATGAAAACTTGTGGTGGCAAGTGCGGTTGTTCGATCGCTGTCTCCAAAAATTCGACCCGCAAAAAACTTTAGAACATTGGCAAATGCGCCTCGAAGTTTTAATCGCTTATTTAGCCCCAGAATTTCGCGGTAAAGTAGCAAATAATTTACAATTATCAGCAGATAGTATTGAGCGATTACAGAATTTAGACAAAGCCGAAACTAACATTACTAAAACTTTGTCAGCATTGGAGTTAAAAAGTGAAATAGTCCAGTTAATGCGCCAGTATAATTTACCTACTTTGATTTTAATTGCCGTAAAAACTTCTCGCCCAATTAGACAAAAAATTTGGCGTTATCTCACCGAATGGAATTACATCAAAACGCCTTTAAATGGCAATGATTTGAAAGCTTTAGGATATAAACCAGGGAAGCAATTCAAAGAAATTTTAGATACTTTGTTAACTGCGACATTGGATGGAAAAATTGATAATCGAGAGTCCGCCGAGGCTTTTATTGCCGAACATTTTCCTTTGACATAGCTTTCGTGATTAATACATTATTCTTGAGTCCGCGTAGGCGGACTTTGTTTGTGTAGTAGTGATTTCAATCGCCCTTGATATCAGAGATCAAACAAAAAGTGAGACTCAACATTCTGATTCATTTGTTGAGTCTCACCTTTAATCAATTAGGACTCTCGTTATAGAGAAACTCTCTCTAGTTGATTACTTGGGTTGTGAGCTAATCCATTCCAGAATTTGATCGACCTTCTGTTGTAAAGTGGCAACATCAACAATGACCTTACCAATGCCCACATTTTCATCCCGAACTTTAAACTGACGAACATCCCGACCAAAGCCCATCAGAGACGGACGTTCCACATAAGTCACACGATGTAACACCCGCCAGGTTTTATTCGGTTTACCCGCTTGGGCTTGACGCAAAGCCCGTGCTTCTTCATCATTGCTACGCAACCATTCTGGGTCAACCACATAGTTAAAGAAGTCTTGGAAGTGTTGGGTACTCGATTCGAGATAGAAACTCATAAACCGATAACGATCGACTTTTTCCCCAGGCAAAATGGGGTTATCGTTGTAGTCCGTCACCCCTTTATTTTCCATGCCACTCAAATCAATATTCAACTCAAAACCCTTGCTGCGAGATTCGGTTTTACTTATGGTTTGAGTCAGATTAACTGTAGCTTGGGCAGTTAGTTCTGATTCCATACCGCCCGCCTCGAATTTACTATGAACCCCAAACCCCCCAGTCATAGCAAAAGAGCCACCAATGGTATGTTCGACGGTATTGGCAAAGCTTTGGGCTTCCGTTCGCAGTCCACCGTCAGCATCCCAAACGTAGGTGTTCACAATATTGCGTTTCCCGGCTCGAATTTGGATATCTTCCATCCGTTTTTGCCATCCGGCAAAACTGTATGTGGCGTGTACTTGTTTCTGTTGCTCAGTAATCTTACTTTGGATTTCCGCCTGTTTAGCTTGAGAAGCCACAGTTTGCTGTTGGGCCTTTGCATCCGCCTGAGTTTGGAGGCTTTTCGCTTCAGCTTGTTGTTCCTCAGCCGTCATTTCGGTAGTCGGTTGATCTTCTTGCCGTTGGATTCCAATGGTGGTGGGTGCATTACCGTTGTCGATCTGATTCGACAACGACGTTTCATCCACTCCAATCACATTATAGTTAGAGAAGTAAGATTCCCGTCGCTTGTCCTCCGCCTCGATTTGACGTTTGAGTTCGTAAGCTTCTTGCAAACGATAGTAACTGGCAGGATAGAGGGAACCATACTGACTACGCATTTCGGGAACGTGCTTAAAGAAGCGTTGGCTAGTGGCAGAGCTTCCGGTCATGCCATCTAAACTGCCATTCATGGTGTAAGCCGGATTCATCAAGAAGGTGATCGTGTTGACATCGGGGGGAATACCATCCACAGGTAGCACTTGGTAGCCAATCATTTTCTTACTACGAGCCAATCGGCTAACAAACACATCTGCTAATGCGGAAACTACTAACGCATAGCCGATATTTTTGGGAATAAAGCGGTTGCCTAAATGGGGGAATTTCGGATTGTCTTCAAATGTACCGCGCAATTCCAGTTTGTCGGTCATGCTCAGGGATGAGCTAGAGGTGATACTGGTCTCGTTTTGGTGGCTGTGGCTGAATTCTAAGTTGGCCTTGACACCCAATTTCGCTTCTACTTTTTTAGAAACGAACGCACCAATATTGAATTCAAATCCCGTACCCACGATTGTCTCAATGTTTGCGCCGCCGCCAGCTTCTTGGTTTCGCATCCAACTAAACTCCACATCTTCAGTCATGGTTAATTCCACTGAAGTTGCACCGTTATAATCATCGGCTAAAGTGAGGTTTTCACTGGGTACAGGGGGCGCACCTTCGATGTAACCGAGCAAAGTGGGAGCAAATTGGGCATTACCAATCCATTTTAATTCCAGGGTTTCGAGGGGTTTGTCGGATAATAGGTTGACACCATTAACAGCAGGAGCAGCAAACAACCGCCGCATCATCGCCGTTTTTCGCCCCGTCATTGGGTCTATGTTAATCGTGCTATATTCTGCACTCACCACAGCACTGCCAATCCCTCCCCAGGGGACATTACTTTCTTCGACGATAGTAGCGGCGGTGACAGTGCCATCATTAGCTCCCGCGTAATCTACAACTTTGTTGGTCGAAATTGCATCTAAAGGCAAATAGATTGCCAAACCCGGCTCTTGACCCGCCATCCGTTTATACAGATTATCCTTAATTTCGGCCTCGGTACGCGCTTGATTCCAGATGCGAAATTCCGCCATTTGTCCGTCAAAATAGGCATCACCAGCCCACTGACTCCGTCCGATGTAATTAAGCGTGCGGTTGACGTTATTGGGCAGATGACAAGTCCCCGATTGGATTAACTGACCATTCTTGTAAATTTTCGTATTACCAGAAGGATCTTGGGTGACAGCAATGTGCATCCATTTTCCCAGGTCTAGGAAACCAGGAACTTGTATATTTTGTCCAGTAGTTCCCCGATAAACGTAGAATCCCAGTGTATTACTCGTGCCTGCATTGGTTAAGAGAATGTTATCAGCAGGAGCTCCATTGGCGAAATCAATAATTCTCGAGTAATTTTTAAAGCTGTTGTAACGCACCCACACTTCTAGGCTAAATCCTTGGGTGTAATTGATGTTCATGGCGGGTAACGAGATGTGACCGCTAACTCCATCAAATTTCGTCACCAGATTACTCGGTTTGAGATAACTCAGTTCACCAATAGGTGCGGCACAAGCCCACCAAAGAGCATTAGTCAGCGTCCCGTTCTTACCATTACCCGAATTATCACGGATGTCAGTGCCGTTGGCTTCATTTAGGGGATAGTAAGCCAATAAACCGGATTCATTTCCACTAATCAGGGTACGGCTATTGGCTTCAATTTCTTCATCACTCAGAGCCATTCCCCAAATACGGACTTCTGCGACTTTGCCAAATTGCTCGCATTGGGATATAGAAGTCAGTGGTAAGGTTTGATCTGTTACGTTCGTGGCTTCAGTCACAGTGCCATTATTTCCAGCCACCAGGTCTAAGACTTTTCCGCTTTCCACCTTATTCAATGGATAATAAGCCACTAAGTTTGCTTCTTTGCCCGTCAGTCGCTTATCCATATCTGCTTGAATTTCTGCTTCGGTACGGGCGACTTTCCAGATTCGAGCCTCGGCGATTTGACCCTTGAAATAGTTAGTGTTGGTACCATCTAAACTACGACCAATGTACAGAGGTGTTTTATCTACAACCAAACTGCCACCTGTAGGTCCTTGTACGATCAGTTTGCCATTAATGTAGGTTTTGGCGGTAGTACCATCGTTGGTAATAGCGATGTGATGCCATTGATTCCATGTGATCGAACCATTGGGTGTATCAGGAGATCCAGCACTAGTTGATAACGAAGTATGGAAACGATGATGAATAAACCCATTACTGTTTAACCAGATATTAAAACTACGACCTGGTTTGCCGATGATTCCTTGCCAAGGATCAAGAGGAATATCAGGTTTAATCCAAGCTTCCACAGTGTAGGTGGTAATCTGCAAGTTAAGATTATCTGTGGCAGTGATGTAATCATTGACCCCATCAAAATTCACCACCCCATAGTCGGTGGCAGCCTGACTAGCAACGAGATGATTATTACCGATCGCATAAACATCGCTGGTGACTTTCAAGGTTGCTTGTTTAATATCTTCTAGCTTTTGCTTGAGTGTGGCATTATTGGGTTCAACACTGAGATTAACTTGAGCATCTAAGAGGGCTTTCGCTTTGGTATCGCCCACTTCCTTACCATCAATGTAGAAGCGGGTCGTGTCTCGTTCACCAACAACGGTAAGATGATGCCAACCTGTGGATAGGGTTCCCATGTTGAAACCACAGTCGTAAAAGTATTGTTTGATGGGGTCATTGGTGAGGTAAATGCCTAATTTTTTGTCACGACTAACGACAATGTGCTGATCGGCATTTTGTCCTCGGATCAGAGTATTCCATTGTACTGTTGCGGGTAAAGGATAACAGAACCAAGCCTCCATACTCCAGTCTGGTGTTAGAGACAGGGGTTGATTTAACTTAACTACACTGTTGTCATTACGAAAATTCAAGCAAGGACGTTGACCATTAGGAACCCACTGTTCAAAAGAACTATTCAGGCTGTCGGCTGTGGCATCATAGTTAGTACGCCGCATCCGTCCTTGTTTGTCAAAGTAACTCAATTGCACATTCCCTTCACAGGTTTCAATGGCACTCAGTCCACTAGCGGGACGCACAAAGCCTAATAAAGCTCCTTGTGTCACCAAACCCTTAGCATCTTTGGCAATTTGGGGCATGGTTTGGGGTGTTTGTTGGACTGCTCTGACACCACTGAGAAAGTCATTATTTAAGGTGTTGATCTCCGTCTGAATGGGGGTAACTAGGGCGATAACCTGTTGCAGACGAGTTTGTAGTGCGGTTTTCTGTGCCGCGAGGTCAGTGCTAGGGGTTTCTAGGATTTTCAGTTCATTTTGCAACTGAGTTAACTTTTCTTGCGCTCGTTGTAGCTCAAGGGTTTTATTATCCCAGGCTTGTTTGGCATTGGCAATGTTATTATTGCTAACTCGACCGAGACTGACAATTTTCCACTCTTGCCGCCAATTCAAATAGGCTGGCCAACTCACAATACGCTGGTCGTAACTCGTATTGCCAAAGTCCGCGACCATAGTATTGTTTTCCCGACTCTGAAGACCCCAGTAACCATCAGCATTTTTTGCCAATTTCCAATGGTAAACCGCCGAGTTAGGGTCAGCATTGAGTTCCCCTTTAACGGGATCGCCTTGGGGTGGAAATTTGAGTAACCGATTCTCGTAGGAACTCACAATACGATAATAACCGGAGTCCACTAATTCAAATTTAAAGTCAATGGCTTTGTCAGTGACCTTATCACTAGCGCGTAGTATTTTCGTGTCACGATCCAAAAAGGCTGTCCACAGTTCACCCCAGTCTCGCACGATGATTTTACACCAGTAGTTAAACATATTGCCAACTTCTGCATCGTGATTAGTCTTACATTGAGCCTGTTGATTTTGTAAGTTACTAATGAGACTTTGTTGATTACTGATTTCAGTTTTTTTGGCACTGATTAAAGTGGGAAGTTGGGTGGCTGAAATTTTTTCCTGAGCGATAATAGCCGCAATTTTGCTTTCTAAATCCCGTTTTTCGACCAGTAAACTTCCTTCTTGTTGCTCTTTGACTTCTAATAGGGTTACTTTCCCTTCTAAGGATGCTTGATTATCTGCCAAAGTTGTCAAGCTAACCGTATCGGTGTATCGAGCTTCGGTAATCACATCCGAGATTAACTGAATGCTTTGTTTGCGAATATCTAAAGTCGTCCAAGTTCCTTTGAGATTACCAATACCAAAAGAACGCACTAAAGACACCCCATCAGGGATCACAAAACGGCATTTTGCTTGATACCAGCCGCCACCAATATCGGTAATTACAGTGTCACCAGGCGTAATATTAATCCAGTCTAAAGAACTGCGATTATTTTTACCTTTGTAGCTAAGGGCAAAAATTTTGCCCTTAGCTCCATCAACATTATTAGGGTTGAGTGTCGGAGTGACTTTAAACTCAAATTCTTCGGTGTAAGTCCCACATTCAGAAACCGCAAAAAGTTCCTCATTTTCGTATTTAATTGCCGGAGTTGTTGTACCCGGAATGTTACGAGATATAGACACCGCACTGACATAAGCACCGCCATAAACAATGCCATCATTGTTATTAACTGAAAAATCAATAACTTGACGATCTTTCCCTTCTTCAACCACTGCACCTAAGCGCCAGTAACCCATTAAACCGACTTCTTTACCCGTCAGTTGCATATACATGGTATCTCGGATCTGGGTTTCTGTACGAGCGACTTTCCAGATCCGAACATCAGCCATTTGTCCAGCAAAAGGATGCGTTGATCCTCCACTCCAAACTCCAGCACCTATAGTAAACTTATCGGCTGAAGTTCCATAATTAGAAATGGATGTTCCTCCTTGCACTTTTTTTACACCGTCAATGTAAATACGGAGTTGTTTACCATCACCAACTAACGCAACATGATGCCACTCATTCATTGGATATGAATAGATAGTTTTGGTGGCTCCACCATTGCTTGTCCAAACTTCAATTTGATTAGATAAAAACCCAAATTCAATCAAATCATTTTGGCCAAAAAGGCTAGTTCGACTACCACTTATTAGTGAGGCAGGTTTAATCCAACCTTCGAGAGTGAAAGCAGAACAATTATTGAGGATGCTAGATCCTGTGGAAATATAATCATCCACCCCATCAAAAACCAAACCGCGCCGTTTTTGCGATTCCATTTTCAGGTTAACGGCGGTTCCGGTTTGCCATTTAATGTCTTCGAGACTGAAGGTGTTATCGTCAATTTTCTTGACGGTGTAAGTACCGTTATAATCACGGGTATCCACAACTTGTACCGCTTCTCCAGTATTTAAACCGTGATTTAGGGCGGTAATTCTTAATTTCCCGGTACTGGTAATTTCACAAGCTGTTACCGCACCATTAAAGACTAACCCTGTTTGTTCTTCGGGGATAACTTCCCAGTTTCCTAACACCGGACTTGGGGGAGTTACTTCAAAGACATTTTCATCAATTTTGGTGATGCCTTGTTGGAAACTATTGTAGTTGCGAGTGCCACTAATTTTAACTTGGTTAATTTTCGTAGCATCCAGGTTTGTCACCGTTGTAGAAACCACGTTAACAGCATCTTCTTCTCCCTGTTCTAAACGAGTAATTTGTCCTTGGGGAGGTGGCGTTGTTGTGCCAATGATTTTGACGTTATCTAAGGTGTTTAACGGTAATAAAACTTCCCGCGCCGTATTACGCCAAATTTTCTCGGTGGCGCTCGAAGAAATTTGGGTTCGTTAACTGCTCCTAAAATTTTACCTAAACCTTTCTAGACCTACTCAAAAGATGTGCTAAACTGCCATTATGAGTAAGCTAACCAGATCGGAAGCAGCAAAAATCAAAGGGGTGTCAGTTTCCACGTTGAGAAGGTGGGAAGCCGAAGGAAAACTTACACCCGAACGCACATTGAATGGTCACAGGCGTTATAACTTGGCTCAATTATTAGGAATCAAGTCAGATAATGCTATAACAATTGGCTATGCCAGAGTTTCTAGCCATGACCAAAAATCAGACCTAGAAACACAAAAGCAAGTGTTAGAGCTTTTCTGCGCTCAACATGGTTGGCAATATCAAGTAATAGAAGATCTGGGGTCTGGGCTGAATTACAGCAAGCGAGGTTTACAGCGATTAATCAGAATGATTACCGATAATCAAGTAGAAAGATTGGTGTTAACTCATAAGGATAGATTGCTGCGATTTGGCTCGGAATTAATCTTCAGTTTGTGCGAACATTTTGGCACAGAGGTAGTAATAATTAACCGCACAGAAGATGCTAGTTATGAGGAGGATTTAGCCAAAGATGTCCTAGAAATTATTACTGTGTTCTCTGCCAGACTGTACGGCAGTCGCAGTCATAAAAATAAAAAAGTTGTAGAGGAGTTAAGAGAAATTGCTCAAAAGCTTTAAGACAAGACTAAATCTAAACAATAAACAACGCACTTTAGTAGCAAAACACGCTGGAGTAGCTAGACACGCTTGGAATTGGGGATTAGAAATTTGCTTGGACGCTTTGGCTAACAATCTAAAACTGCCAACAGCTATTGACTTACACAAAAGGTTGGTAGCCGAAGTGAAATCAGTAAATCCTTGGTACTACGAAGTATCCAAATGCGCTCCTCAAGAAGCATTGCGACATCTTCAAAAAGCGTTTCAAAGTAGTTTCACAATTCTAGGAAGAGGTAAACCAAAGTTC
>NZ_JBHFNS010000049.1:0-28737 GCF_041929135.1 Floridaenema fluviatile BLCC-F154
TGTAATGGAAGGAATCAACAATAAAGCTAAACTAATTATGCGTCAGGGTTATGGTTTTACAAATTTTGAAAGTTTTCGTGCCCGCCTTTTAGGTAGTTTTTCTGATTAGAAATATTTATCACAGACTTTAGAGGAGAGCCACCCTGGAAAGTTAATGATTTTAGTAATAAAATGAAGTAGAGAGTTAGATGGCATTTTATTAAATACTCATTTTTTTTGCTTCAGTTTTGAGAATTTTTTATACCATAAAATACAGCCTAAGTCAATTTCCAGCAAAGCATTTCACTCAATTCAACTTTAAAATTCTTTCCTTTAGTTGCTCTTTATTTATTATTAAGTTACCATAATTACTCTAGAAGAACCAAAATCTTTTAACCAAGGAGCAGCCGCATTAATACTATTCAAAAAATCAGTGACGGCTTTTAATCCAGCTTCATTGTTTGGGTAAGCAGACTTAAGGGAATCAACAGCGATTTGCAGTTCTTGAGATAAAAACTCAATGATTCGCATTTCTTTTTCGGTTTTCTGTTCACCACCTGGGGGAATTTTCAAGACAATCTGTTCAGCGTTGGCGGCTCTAGCTCTGCCCAGAAGTGAAGCGACCACACCAGTTAATGTTATTTAAAGTCTGTTTTTACCGCTCCGGCAAACTTATGCCTGAAAACCGGAGCGGCAAAACCATGCCTGAAAAATATGAAGATAAATTATAGATGTAGATGAGTAAGTAACTCATCCATAGCTAGTTGATCATTCTTTTCCTTTTCTGTTACTTTTTCAGCAAACCCTAGTTAAGTTTAATATCTAACTTTTGCAGATTTTGTTTTAGCCATTCTTCAAATAAATGAGTTTCCAAATCTCGCTTCAGCGCACCTTCTAAGGAAGCAGGTAACAGTTGTTCCACTTTTAGTAAACAATAACGCCCGTCAATTTTTAAGGGTCCAATAATTTGACCTGGCTGAACATTTTTTGTAGCTTCGCGGATAAATTCTGGCATCTGAGCCCGAATCATTGCACCCATTACACCACCAACAATAGCATCATCTACCATCGAATGTTTTTTAGCTAATTCAGTAAAATCAGCGCCATGTTGCTCAACTTGTTCCTTCAAATCTTGAGCAACTTCTGGATGATCTACGACAATCCGAGAAAGCACTAATCGATCCAAATTTTCCTTATTCTGAGCAAAGTATTCCTCCACTTGTGCAGCTACTACCTTTTCTTTCAGCTGTTCTTGCTTAATGCGAAAAATGACTTGCTCTTTGAAATCGGCATAACTAACGCCATTTGTCACTAACCATTGTTGAAAACTTTCAGCACTGATCAATTGTTGCTGCATTCGGAATTCTAATATAAATTGTTCAACTAGGTCTTCTTTCGGTTCCTCAATTCCCAATGCTTTTATTTGTTCTTCTAAAATATACTGCTGGGCAATTTCTTTAATCACAGTTGATAGTTTTGCCGCCCTGCTAAGATAGCCAAGGGATTGTTCTAAAGAAATATTTTTACCGTTGATCGACAAAAAATTACTAGTTTCCATTGTTAGAGTTTGGTAGAGAATGTATTTTCAATAATCAACCAGAAAGGTGAAATTATTCGGGGCTATAGCAGCAGTTCTTATTCTAAACAGAACTGCTGCTAAATACAAGAAAGAATGCTAATTAGCAAGTAAGTCTAACAAATTTGTATTTGTAGCCGCTTTAGCCAGAGAGTTAGCAACTCCCTTAAAGTTCATATCGCCTACAGCTTGGAAAGCATTCACTAAATCACCCACACCGGGAACGATTTGCATTCCCGCAAAAAAGGCATCAAGGTAGTCACCTTCTCGCAACTCTTTAGCTGCTTTTACCAATTGTTCGCCTTCTGGGAAATCAACCACTTTGAATCCGGTAGAAAGTGCGTCAAAGTACTTACCTTGCTGCAAATTTAATACCATATTGATCCAATCTTGACCATCTTGGAAGTCAGCAACTTTAAAGCCAGTAGAGAGTGCTTCCAGATATCCATTAATATTACCCTGTTGGACAGATTTCACCATATCGATCCAATTTTGACCATCTGAGAAGTCAGCAACTTCAAAGCCAGTAGAAAGTGCTTTCAGATAATCACCACGCTGGACAGACTGCACCATGTCGATCCAATTTTGACCATCTTGGAATTTGGCAACTTCAAAGCCTTGAGAAAGTGCCTTTAAGTAGTCGCCTTGCTGCAAACTCCAAGCCATATCTACCCAATTTTTACCTTCTGAGAAGTTGGCAACATTAAAGCCAGTAGCGAGTGCTTCGAGATACTTATCGCTTTGAATAGATTGCACCATATCTATCCAATTTTCAGCATCTTTGAAGTTGGTAAGGTCAAAGCTATGAGAAAGTGCTTCGAGATAGTCACCTTCTTTAATTGACCAAGCTGTATCAACCCAACTTTCAATTGTTTGGAAGCTGGAATTTAGTAAAGTGCCGATCGCTTTTCGATTCGCCTCTGCTGTTCCACGAGTACTTAGTGAAGTTGAAACATAAGGTGATATTAAACCTGCGGCGGCTAAGAACAGAGAGTAATCTAAGTCTTTGTAAACAAAAGCTGGATTGCTCAAATCGGTAGCAGAAATAGAAGAGAATTTCACTCCCGATGCTTTTTGTTCGGCTTTAATCTCAGCACCATTCAACACAGATAGCATGTGTTTTTTCCAGATTAAAGGATTAGAGTAAGAGCAAATAACTACTTGACCGGGTAGGAAACTTTCTCCAGCCATTTGCACGATATCACCAGATACAATGTAGTGAGTTACATTTTCTGGGTTGCCTCCATTTTGGGTGAATTTTAGTGCGATCGCATCATCAATTCCCGGTGAATTAAAGGTAACAGTTTCACCAACTTTATCTGTAAATTCAGCAGTAATTGTTTGTGCTAATGCACCGCCCAAACTATGAGCCACAATATCTGGATACAAACCTTGCTGATTTTGAGCAGTTAACCAAGCTTCAATTTCTGCTTTATTCGCCTGGTATTGATTGTAGCCAATGCTGACAGGATTAGCATCTTCCAAAACATCTATTAACAGTGCTGGAACTGTGCGTTCTGTGGGGCTACCTCCTGTACCGCGAACAGCAAGAACAGGTGGTTTACTGTTATCAGTTGAAACTAGTCCAACAGCATAAAAACCAGTGGTGGGATCGGAGATTACTTTATCAACTTTGTAACCAGAATTCAACACTTCACCAACAGCGAGTTTATTGCCCAAAAGACCATCATCCTTGAAAGCTTCTTTTTCGGGAGTGGCAGCTACTTCTGGATCTTCGTAGGCAATACCACGAGCCAAATATTCGTATAACTGGTGTATAGCCGGAATATTTGCCGGATCTATCTCCTGTCCAAGTAATGAATAATCAGCTGTAATCGCATCAAAAACATTACTAACAAATGCTCCCCCATTGCCCAAACCAGATGTTTCTAAACCAACACTCAAAGCTTGTTCGTAATCACCATCTTTAAGCGCCCAAGCCAAATCAACAAAGTCGTTAGCTTTGCTAAATCCAGCAGTAGATAAACCTGCCTTTAATGCTTGTTCGTAATCACCATCTTTGAGCGCCCAAGCTAGATCAACAAAGTCGTTAGCTTTGGCAAATCCAGCAGTAGATAAACCTGCTTTCAAAGCTTGTTCGTAATTACCATCTTTGACTGCCAAAGCAATATCGACAAACTCATTGGCATAGTCAAATCCAGTAGCAGATAAACCTGTACTCAAAGCTTCCTTGTAGTCACCATCTTTAATCGCCCAAGCAACATCAACAAACTCGTCGGCATAGTCAAATCCCACACCAGATAAACCTGCACTTAAAACATCTTTCCAATCGCCATCTTTCATTGCCCAAGCAACATCGACAAAAGTGTTAGCGATCTTGTTTTCTACATCAAGTTCTTTGAGGATATCTTTCAGACCTTGTTTGTAGTCTTTGTCTACAATTGTCCAGCCTACATTGACGAGAATATTAACGAGTTTTTCTGGAACAGCAGAGCCACCAGGGATTATGTCTAGAACGGCGTTGATTCCATTCTTAACAACTTGTTTCCAATCACCTTGAGCAAGAGCAATTAATCCTTCGATACCATTGACAATGGTGCCAACAACTGGAATTTTTTTCAAGGCATCGAGAATAGCACCAACATCTATGCCGTCTAGAGTACTTTTTAGTTTACTTGCTAGATCGTCAGCCAACTTTTTGATGGGATTATTTTCGATGAGAAAACTGTTGAGATCTTGACCAAGTTCTTTCAAGTTTTCTATGCCTTGGGAAATCCGATCGCCCACAAAACTCGCAGCATCGCCGATCGCATTTGCCGCTTCATTAAAGCGATCGCCCACATAATTGGCAGCATCAGCAATCACATTTCCTGTTTCTTGTAAGGTATCGCCGACAAAAGTGGCAGCATCGCCGATCGCATTTGCCGCTTCATCGATCCGATCGCCCACATAATTGGCAGCTTGCTCTAGTTCGTTGCCTACCTCTGCGATCTCCTCACCAATCTCAATTGCGGTATCGACAACTGTATCCACTGCTTCGTCGATGGTATTGCCAATCGCATTAGCGGTATTGACAACTGCCTCTACTCCTGTATTGATAGCGTTGCCAACCGCACTGGCAACATCTCCAACTGCGTCTGCCGCTGCGTCGATGGTATTGCCGAGTTCAGTTGCAGTTTGCGCTACAGCCGTTAGGCTTTCAGTCACCACTTCTTTCACAAACGATGTTGCACTACCGCCAGTCAAGCCGCCCAACACAGCGCCCAATACCGCACCACCGAGTCCACCAGCTAGTCCACCAGCTAGTCCACCAGCCGTTGCGCCAGCCAGTGCTCCTGCTAGGGCTGCATCCCAATTCCAATGGTCACTAACATAATCAGCCGCATTGCTGAATTGATCCCCAACCCAATCTACAGCATCATCAAACCAACCTGTGGCTCGCTCACTTGCGATCGCATCCACACCACTCCAACTTGGCCCATAGAGTTTAGCTTCTAGGTCGTAGTAGTAGTACAGTTGATAAAATTCGGGCCAGTAAACCTCTGGAATTTGAGAATCTTTGAGCAGATCCTCAACTAACGCCAAAGCCGGAGATGAATAAGCTTCTGGCTCAGTTGCTTTTGCCAAATGTACAGCCGCAGCGATATTCAGCAACCCTAAACCTGTTTCGGCATCCCAACCAGGTGTATTCACATCCGTCGCCGTGCGCTGCAAAATGTCCATCACCTGTGTATAGTTCAGGTTCGGATTAGCTGCCCAAACTAAGGAAACTGCACCCGTAACTTTAGCCGCCGCCACTGAAGTCCCAGATGCGCCATTGCTAGCATCACCTTGGGCCAAAATGTCCACACCCTTGCCGTAGTAGTCGTAATCAACTTCGCCATAACTGGAATAATCAGCCCGCTGCCAATCTTCAGCTGCTCCCACCACGAAGATATTGTCAAATTCTTGCACAGCTTCACCGAGAGCCGACATGGTACTGCCTTGATTTCCCGTTGCAGCCACAATCAAAACATGATTTTGTTGAGCATAAGTTAAAGCGGCTCGTTCCAAAGATGTTAATTCAGAACGAGTGGTAACGCTACCATCAGCATTAGTTTCAGTTAAATCAAAGCTGAGATTAACAATTGCATTAGGATGATTCGATTCTTTGACAATATCGACATACTCAATTAAAGATTGTGCCCAATCATTAGAACCAACAGCACGTCCTAACCATAATGGCGATCGATCGTTAATTCCGTCAATCCCAATATCATTGTTCCGGGTAGCAGCAACAATTTCTAACATTTGAGTACCATGTTCATTGCCTTCTCCCGATTGCAATAACGGGTTGTCATCCCCATCTACCCAATCTTTACCCAAAGTAATTCGAGAGTAATCAATATCAGAATTATCTGCACTAAAACCTGTATCGATAATGCCTACTAACGGTATCGATTTAGGTGAATCATTAGAAGTCTCAGAAATAGCAATCTTTGCCCAAACATCAATTTGAGCTTGAGTATCATCTGTCCAATCATTCCAAGAATTTGAAAGGTTACTGTACTGATTCGAGGCAGCATTTATTATTTGATGCCGCTGCTCATCCAAAGCCACAAAATTGCTCCAGGCATCACCCATCATTGCATTCTCGGACTGTACAAGGTTGTTATACTGGCTCCAAGCATCGTTAATTATTGCATCTTTATAATTCCCCAAGTTTTCATACTCGCCCAAAGCATCACTCATTACATCCGAACCATACTGATCTAAGGCTTGGTATTGACTCACAGCCCAATTTTCTATGGCATTGGTGAAATTATTTACCGCATCGTAGTTGCTCCACGCATTTCCTATTTCTGTTTGCGTGTAGTTATAAAGGGCGCTATACTCATTCCAAGCATTATTAAGTATTTGGTTTCTGTAGCTGATTATGCTGTTATATTCATTCCAAGCATCGTTTAATGCAGCTTCGGCGTAATCACCCATTTGCTGATAACGACTCCAGCCATCATTCCCAACATTGTTATTATTGAATTTCTCCCAAACCCAGTCTAGCCATTCATACATATAGTCGCCTTGACTGTCAATTTGATTGTTCAGGTAGTTTGTCCAGGCGTACATTTGGTCTTGTTTGTTAACCAGTTGATTCCATAGATTGTTTGTCCAGTAGGACATATCACTTTGCGCGTTTGAAACTTGGTTGCCCAGGTAGTTCACCCAAGCATCCATATAGCTGATGTTACTATTAATTTGATTGGCAGCTTCGTACATTCGATCGTACATATAGCTACCTTGATTGGAGAGTTGATTTCCCAGGTAATCTACCCAGGCATTCATGTAATCACCATTGCTGGAAATTACGCTTTGAGCATAACTTGTGGTAGTAGTTAACTGTTGTTGAGTGTTGGATAGATCGCTCCAAAGGTCATACATTTGATTGTATGCCTCGTTTCCAGTTTGGGAAATATTGCTGTAAAGACTATTTAAATTTTCACTTCCTTGGTTTTTAACAGTAGCTAACTCTTCGTTAATCTGCTCTAGCCAATTTTCTACTAAAGAGTTAGGGGTTGACTCTGTGATAGATTCAGGATTAGTATCTGTTGTTTCACCTTCACTCGCTACACTTTCCCCTACTGTTACCGTTGTCGATTCATTCTCACTTACATTAACTGTTTCTGGAGTAACTTCAACCTGTTCAGTTTCCTCTACATCTATAACTACTGCTGCTTGTTCATTTGTTGTCGCTTCATTTTCAGAAGTTATTACCGATTCATTCTCAGTTGAATTAACTGTTTCTGGAGTAACTTCAATCTGTTCAGTTTCCTCTAAATCTGTAACTACTACTCCTTGCTCATTCGTTACATTTTCTGTTTCTGTCGTGCTACTAACTTCTGATTCAACAACTACCTCTGTATTATCAACATCAGTGGTTATTTCATCTTGACTACCAAATACCAAATCAATTAACTCATCGGAAACTTCTTCGCCAATAGCAGGATTTTCCGGCATTACATAAGGTTTGGCATATTCAATCAATGCTTGACCTAAATCTGAATCACGCCATTCCGATTCAGGATTCATGATTTCATCTAACTTAGCCGCAGTACCAGTAGCTCCTCGTACTTGGAAAATAAAGTCATTGTAGTCTCTATCTGAACCATCATCAAGGCGCATATCCTCCATAACAAAGGTACTACCATCCCCTGTTACATCAGCAATTTGTCCTAAATGAAAAGCATCATTAGGATTGGCAGTTGCTAATGAAAATAAGGGACGTTCATTACCGCCAATTTCAGGATTGTTAAAGACTTTTTGCACCGTTCCATTAGGAACAAGCATCACAGCAAAATCATCTCCCGGATTTAGCTCAAAACTCTTGACACCTTGGTAAATTCCACTGTTCCAATCTTGCGGTTCTACACCTAAAGTTCCTGTAAATCGAGCACCTTCTGTTCGGTCAAAAATCACTACATGACCTAATTCCGAATTACTTAATGCTCTACCAGCTGCTTCTTGAATAAAATCTGGAGATGATGGATCTATATTTTCCATTCCTTCCAGACTAAAAATGGCTACTTCTCCTTCCCATTTACCACCATCAAAGAGAAAGTCAATATCAACTTTTCCTGAATTTCCAACTGTAAATACGCCGGAATCAAAGGTAAATGTTTCTGGAATGCTAGGAGTTGATGATTCAATAGGTGTTAGTTCGGTTTCTCCGATCGCGCTATCATCAATATCAGCATCTAAATCGTCAGTTGTAATTATTGATGTGTCGTCGGTTTTGTCTAGATCGATCGCTATATCCTCTGAATCAGCATTTAAACTAGTTTCATTGTCAGTAACCACAAAACCTTCTTCAGCATCATTGTCCTCACTCAGCAAACTAGTCTCTATATCTTCAGTTACTTCTACCGTCTCTATAGTATGACTGTCACTAATATCTATCTCCACTTGCTCAACAGAAGCAGAAACATCATCTATTATTTCATCGTCAACTTCAATAAAATCAATAGGTTCAATATCTATATCCGTTAAGTCAGTTTCTCCTGAAATATCTACAATATCGTCAAGCATCATGCTGTCATTTGTAGCGATTTCATCTGAGTCTACATCTAAACTTTCTGGAATATCTACTGTAGCTACAACTGTGTCTGGCTCAATTTCAAGTGTTACTACATCGGGAATATCATCTCCTCCGTCTAATATTCCTGAAGGTGTAAGAATAGGTTCCAAGATAAAGGTTTCCAATTGAAAATTAGCTTCACCCTTTTTTACTTGAATACTTTTAGTGTTTGACTGATTTTCAGAGTTTTTACCAAATAAAGCCTTGATTATTTCCATTTTTTTGCCACCTCAGTAGTAACTACATAACCAATGCAAAGTACTGCTGAAACGTCAGCAGAAAAAGTAGTGACTCTATACCCAAGGAAACACAATAGCCTATTCAGGCTATATGACTAATAGAGAAATTTCTAAGTATTTTCATTTAACACTACTGTAATCGAGTTTAGGGAAACATAATCAAATCTTTACACAAACTTTACGTATTTATATGGAAGTAATTTAAGCCGTAATATACTTATTATAAAATAATCCAAACGGCATATTTAGCAGTTTTTTTTTACTTTTTACTCTGACTTTCTTAAAGTAAAAACTGGAAAAACTTTAGAAAATATTTAGAAGTTTTTGCTTAAGTAGTAAATATAATTGCTATATATAGTTACAGACTCATTACTGTATACTTAGGATAAATTTAACTTGTTTAGTAGAACAAGGCATAAGTTGAATCCGAAATGAAAATCTTTGGACAGCTATAGATTATTAATTGATAAAAAATAATGAATCCAGAATCAAAACAAATTCAGATGGATTATCAAAACTCTATTTGTCCAGATATTAGTTCTTACTGGAAACTTGCACGAATTAAAGATTCAGATCAAGTTATACTCCAAACTAATGAAGGTAATTATCGGCTGCGTTTTTCGGAAATTGAAGGTTACGCACTCCGATATTTTATTGGTCGATTTACTATCAATGAAATACAGAATCAACTTAACCAAGATTTTCCTGAAAATATCTCTCCCAATTTAGTAAGAGATTTAGTCCAAAAACTGATTGCTCTTAACATTATTGCAGTAGATACAGGCGAACAAGAGGAAAAGTTAAAACGAGATATTACTTATTCCCAAAATCCCCAATATCAACTAAAACCCTGCGTGCAATGGATAGCACATTCAGATGGTTATTGGATACTGAGAAACCCGGAAGACGTAACATTTTTGCAGGTTAGCACCCGCGACAAAACTATCATCGAACAACTTCAATATTTACCAACTCATCTAATAGCTGAAGAATATTGCATCAGCACACCTGAAATTAAGTATTTATTACAACTCCTCGCCGCCACTGGAATGTTACAAGGAACATCCCCGATGAAACCGCAACGAGGAAAATTTAACCCCCTGCAACTTCTGTTCTTCAAGATTCGCTTATTTAACCCTGACTCTTTTCTCACTCAACATATCGATAAGCTGCGTTTTATATGGACAAAAACCAGCACATTTATTTTGATAACCTTTCTCACCATCTCCGCCATTAATGGAATTAATCAACAAGCAGAAATTCTGCACAACGGACAAAAAATAGTTGCAGCTTATGGAAGCAGCTTGTTAATTCCTTTTATCCTATTAATGGCATTAGTCGTTACACTTCATGAACTTGGACACGCTTTCACTTTGAAACATTTCGGTGGAATAGTACCGGAAGTGGGATTACTATTTATGTTTCTGATTCCCGCAGTTTACACCAATACCAGCGACTCATATTGTTTATCTAGATTTAAACGCATTTTAGTAGTTGGTGCTGGAATTTTAGTACAATTTATTATCGCTGCTATAGCTTTTTGGATATACAGCTTTTCCACATCAGGAACCTGGCTTTCTACTAGCAGCATTTTACTATTAGCCGCCGCATTATTTACAGTTGCACTCAATCTCAATCCTCTCGCCAAATTTGATGGTTATTACCTCGCTGTCGCCATAACTGGAATTAATAACTTGAGAAGTCGTGCATTTAAATTTTACGCCAATCTGTTTACTGGAAAACCAATCCAAGAATCAAAACAAGTTTGTTCGATATTAGCCATTTACGCACCATTCAGTTTAATTTACATTTGGTGTGTCTTTGGTTTTCTATTTTGGCGAGTTACAGATTGGAGTCTCACAAATATCCCGATAACCGCTTTAATGTTATTACTCATTTGGGGAATTTACTTCTTATACCCAACTTCTAAAAAATAGAATTTTACCTAAAACACTTAATCCCAAACTACTTAAGAGAAATTAACTATGTCTCCCACCAATTCCCACAACCAACCGCAACAAATTAAACTGAAAGTAGTTCCTCCGACAACAGAAATCAAACCTCCTATATCTCAAAAAGAGGAAACTACAAATACTCCCGCTACTACTAATTTGGAAAAAACTAGTCCTAATCAAAAAGCGAGGAACTTTAATTATGGACGCTTATTAATTATCGGTGGTTTAATAGTAGCAGGAACTTGGGTTTCTCAAATACCAATTCCTAATTCTGTACGTACAGAAGCGAAATTAGAACCGCTTCCTGATAGTCATAGATTTATTTATATGCAGTTTCCAGGGAGTGTTGATAAGTTTTGGGTTAATCCGGGGGATAGGGTGAAAGTCGGACAACCTGTTGCATCGATAATAATGTTGGATTTAGATGCGGAAATTATTCAAAAACAAGCAAGATTACAGGAACAAGAATCAGCTTTAGCTGCTGCTAATGCCAAAATTCCTGTTATGGAAGCGAAGTTAGCGGAAGCGATGAATTTAGAATCTTCTGCGTCAAGATTAGTTAGCGAAACTCGTGAAGAGATTCAAAATTTAAGTTTGGGAAATCCGCCACCGGAAATTCAAAAGCTACAGGCGGAAATTGCGGCTCTTAATAGTAAAATACCAGGTATTCAGTCGGAAATAGTGGGGTTGGAGAAGAATTTACAAGGGGTGGAAGCTTTAATTCAAAACTATGAGAAGCCGGAATTAAAAGTTTTGATGCGACGGTTGGAATTGCAAGATAAAATTAAGGAATTAGAAGGAAGAAAAGCGACGTTCCAAGCGGATATTAGCCGAAATCATCAACTGATTACTGAAGTTAAGCATCAAGTTTCTGCGAAGCATGAAGAAATTAAGTCTTGGCAAAAGTCGCTACAACAAAAGTTAGATATTCGTCAAGATGAGTTAATTAGTAAAACTGCGATTAGCCAGACTGCTAAACAGGAGTTTGTGGCGGTTAAAGATGAGGTGAAAGAACGTCAGCCAATGATTGAAACTTTAAGAAAAGAGTTACAACAATTACGCGAAAGACAACAAAATAATCAGGTGTTAACTGCGCCGATTTCTGGGGTGATAGTTAGTCAAAATTTACATGAGAAGGTGGGGAAAAAGTTGGCGGAGAATCAGGAGGTTTTGGAAGTTGCTAATTTGTCTAAGTTGGTGGCTTTGATTGAGGTTTCTCAAGCTGATTCGGATTTGGTAAAAGAGATTACGGAAACTCAGGAGGCTAAGGTAATTTTACAACCTTTGGAGCCTGGTTTGCCAGGTTTAGTTACTAAGATTGAAAAGATTGAGCCTGTTTTACAGTCTGATGTTTCAGGACAAAAGCAGTTGTTACGAGTGAGAGCAATTGTAGATAATCAACAACAATTGTTTCAACCTAATGCTAAAGTTTATGCCCAAATTGAGGTGAAGTCAATTCCTTTGTATCAACGGGTGCAACGGGAGTTGATGAAATTATTTCAAGTGCGGAAGTATGTTTGATTTCGTTGTTACGAAAAGTCAATTTTTACTAGAAAAGTAGGAAAAGTAAATGCGTTATTTTCTTTTGTTTCCCAATATGTTCGGGTTTAAGGGTGGGATTCAGGTTTATTCGGAGTTTTTGTTAAGAGGTTTACAGATTTTGTCGCCTTCGGCTGAGTATGATGTGTTTTTGAAGTACGATCGCCAATCATCACCCAATTCCCAGTTTCTCCCCCAAACTCAATTTCATTGTTTTGGCAGTTTACCTCGCATTTTACAAAGTTTTTGGTTGGCGTTTTCTGTGCTGTGGTTGAGTATTAGGAAACGTCCGAGTTTAATGATTTCAACTCATGTGAATTATAGTCCGATTTGTTATTGGTTGAAGCGGTTGTTTGGGGTGCGCTATTGGGTGGTGGTGCATGGATTGGAGGGGTGGAATTTGAGTCATAAAGGTCAATGTTTGGCTTTGCGTTATGCTGATAAAGTGGTGGCTGTGAGTTATTATACGCGATCGCGTTTGTTAGCCGAACAGCAGTTGGATGAGTCTCAGGTTGTGGTGTTACCTAATACTTTTGAACCGTCACGTTTTCAAATTGCTCCTAAGCCAGATTATTTGTTAGAACGTTATGGGTTGAAAGCTGAACAACCGATTATTTTGACGGTGACAAGGTTGGGTAAGTCGGCGCGTTATAAGGGGTACGATCGAATTTTACAGGCTTTGGTTTTGGTGAAAAAGTTAATTCCTGATGTGCATTATGTTTTGGTGGGTAAGGGGGATGATACTCCACGAATTAAGGAGTTGATTTCTGAGTTGGGTTTGTCTGATTGTGTGACTTTGACTGGGTTTGTTCCTGATGAGGAACTTTGCGATTATTATAATCTGTGCGATGTGTTTGCTTTGCCAAGTAAGGGTGAGGGTTTTGGGATTGTTTATTTGGAGGCTTTGGCTTGTGGTAAGCCTGCGTTAGCTGGTAATTTGGATGGTGCTGTCGATCCGCTTTTGGGTGGTAAGTTGGGGTGTTTAGTTGAGCCTGATGATGTGGGTGCGATCGCTTCTAATTTACTACAATTACTATGGAAATCTTACCCGAATCCTTTGCTTTTTCAAAGAACTCTTTTACGTTCTCAAGTTATCCAATTGTTTGCTTTTGAAGGGTTTTGTTCTTGTTTACGGGAGTTATTGAAATATGAGGCTATGAATAGTGAATTTAACTTGCTTGATAGGTTCTTACAAGCTCATTCTTTAGGCTAATTTTTCTAAAATCAGGATATAATTTTGTTAAGCTGTTACGCATTTAAAAGTCATATTGTAGGGTGCGTCAGAGTTAGATATTTTCCTTTCTATATAGGCTTTACCGTCTGACGCACCCTACTCGTTAATAAGTGATTTAAATGCGTAACAGATTATTCAATCCTGAGCTTAAAGCTCGCGATATGCTCCTGTCAATATTAGCCCCTGATTTAGTGGCTGTGGTTCTTTTTCCGGTACGGGTACTTTGGGATCAATAAATGATGAAGGAACGGGTGGCATAGCTTCCTGGGTTTGATGAATTTCACCAGGAATGTGAACTACTGGATATTGACTCACGGGATATAGGAAGTAGTGTGACTAATCACACATCATCTCATAAAAAATCCCTGTGTTTAAGGGATTCTCCAGAGTGCATCTACATTGTTAAAATTAGATACAATCTGCTCGATAGTAATTCCTGACAACCCAATTTTGCATAATTTACAGTCCAGATCGTCAATGATATGAAGAATTACTACCGGAAATATTGAAATGAATCCCCTAACTTTAAACGAAGGCAAGAAAAAACTTGTCAGTTTGCTCAAAGTAATATCTCCAGTTGTGATGGTCGCTGCGATCGCATTAGAATTATGGAATCTTGAAGCCAGATTAACAACCAATCAGTTCCCCAACAGCTTGATGCCAGTTCTTTGGTTCGGACATTTCGCGATCTCAATTCATTTAATTGAGGCAGTTGTTGCAGCTATTTATGCACCTACTAAAAAACACCAGCCGATTCGATATGGCATTTATACTTTTTTCGTCGGCACCGTTGGTTTATGGGAACTGTTTGAGTCTGATACGATAACATCAGAATTTAACAGCAGAAGCTAATTTCCAGAGCAGGAAAGCGATCGCAGATTCAATCACCCCGTTTTCCGATCGGCAAAACTCAAAGGTAAAGAAAAACTAGTTTTTGGTACTAGTGATTTCGTTACATATCATAAACACAAAGCATTGACAAGAGAATGCTACTGATTTATTATTGTTTTCGTGGATCGAAGCGGGAGCAAAAACCTGGGGGGATTCACGAAAAACGCCAGAACCTTGATAATTCAATAGTTTCAGTTTCAGTACCTTAAGAGTTATTGAAAAAGACTAGCAATAAGCTCGGCTGAAATGAGGTGAAATTTGCGATCCACGAAAAGTGGTTTCACAACTCTCTATTGGTCTGGGTTCTGGGCGACAATCTTTCAACTAACCAAATCCCCGCAAGGGGACTGAAACCTTGCGGCATCTTATGTAATAATAACGGAACTCGGACTTTCAACTAACCAAATCCCCGCAAGGGGACTGAAACAGGTATCAGCTTTTTTCTGAGCCTTTTGGCTCAACGAACTTTCAACTAACCAAATCCCCGCAAGGGGACTGAAACTTCCCCCGATGATTGGAAGAAATTTTTTAGTGTTTCAATTGACTTTCAACTAACCAAATCCCCGCAAGGGGACTGAAACACAGCACCAAGATTGATGAAATCGTTGGTGCTGGCTTTCAACTAACCAAATCCCCGCAAGGGGACTGAAACATAATTAAGGAGAACAAAAATGGCGTACATTTCTACTTTCAACTAACCAAATCCCCGCAAGGGGACTGAAACCACAGTGTAAATTGACACCAGAGATTATCAAGCTACTTTCAACTAACCAAATCCCCGCAAGGGGACTGAAACTCCCAGAACTATTACAAGTGCTATCTTTCAGACTTCTTTCAACTAACCAAATCCCCGCAAGGGGACTGAAACTAATGAAGTCACGGAATTTCTATCGCAGCTAACAACACTTTCAACTAACCAAATCCCCGCAAGGGGACTGAAACATCTCAACAATTTGCTCTAAAGTACTTTTAGGTTCGGCTTCTTTCAACTAACCAAATCCCCGCAAGGGGACTGAAACATCATCAGCCTGGATTTGCCCATTGAGCAGCAAATCCTTTCAACTAACCAAATCCCCGCAAGGGGACTGAAACGCATCAACTTCTGGCACTTCTAAAGATTCCAGCATTTCAGCTTTCAACTAACCAAATCCCCGCAAGGGGACTGAAACACTAATTCCTAACTCATCAAGAATTGAATTTAACCTATCCTTTCAACTAACCAAATCCCCGCAAGGGGACTGAAACTTTAACCACATCTATCGATAGGAAGATTGTAAGCTTTCAACTAACCAAATCCCCGCAAGGGGACTGAAACAAAATGAATTGGCGATCGCTCTTAAATCTCGGATCTTTCAACTAACCAAATCCCCGCAAGGGGACTGAAACGCTTGGAAGAGGGGCTTTCCTGCTTCTCTTCGGTGAAATCTTTCAACTAACCAAATCCCCGCAAGGGGACTGAAACAAGAGAATTAATTATCTTTTAATAGTATTCCCAGTGCTTTCAACTAACCAAATCCCCGCAAGGGGACTGAAACATAATTACCTGTAAACAGTTGACAGTTGAGCAGTTTCAAGACTCTTTCAACTAACCAAATCCCCGCAAGGGGACTGAAACTGGAGTCGTCGCTGAACACGCGCTCTATAAGCTCTAGGGTCTTTCAACTAACCAAATCCCCGCAAGGGGACTGAAACAAAATTCACCTTCCTTTCCGCTTAATACTGCTTCCTTGTAGTCTTTCAACTAACCAAATCCCCGCAAGGGGACTGAAACTTCAATTTATTCTGCTTTGGTAGTAGTAGTGTCGGTAACTTTCAACTAACCAAATCCCCGCAAGGGGACTGAAACCTTCTCGATAAACACCGATAGGGACAGCCTTATGTTGCCGCTTTCAACTAACCAAATCCCCGCAAGGGGACGGAAACGATAAGATTAGCACTACAAGAGAAGCTACCAAGGGAATCCTTTGACTCATTACTTCCCCGCAAGGGGACGGAAACTCTTGTTCTGTATATATCGACTGGCACTGGGGTGTGCTTTGACTCATTACTTCCCCGCAAGGGGACGGAAACAGATATAGCAAAATACAACGAGGCTGTTTCAACTTCGGTTCATTACTTCCTCGCCAGGGGACACAAAACAAAAAGTATTTAGCCGATCGCACTGAAACCAGCAAGAATAAAAAAACTAACTTTTGGCTCAAGAGAAGTTCTTGCTTTTTGTTTGGACAAAATATGATTCCGTGTATTGATGTTAATTTACAACTTTCCCTTAAGGGGACAAAAATACTATTTAAATTGTTGTCAATTCTCAACGGTTGCTAGAAGTTAAACAATCGTAAATTTGCTGCGATTCCGGCTTATTTTAGGGCAAAAATCTGCCCAATCGCTGATTTTTTTTCGGAAGTGCGATCCCGGCTTATCTTAGTGCAAAAAACCGCAGCAACTTGTATGATTTCGGATTAATTATTCATAACTAATTGTTACCATTTTTTATGGTTTGTAGGGACGAAGTTCTGTTAAATTAATAAAAAGGTTGATTTTAACCTTGCAGATTTCTTGAAGTTTAAAGCACCTGAATACTAGAGAGGATATGCAGTGGATTCTTTACCAGTGTCCTAGCCATATTGCTGCACCCTCTTTCCTCTTCTCTAGGTTAAGGCATCCATAAGTTCTTAAATACTTTTATTCGAGTTGTCGATACAGAAAAGTTAAGGAAAATAAGAATTTATTTACTTAACCGCTCAAGATCGATCAAGTTTTGCTCGGAGTTCTTCGCAATGGTTTATTTACGGCAAAATACTTAACTTTTCTGTATCGACCGCACAAATTTTAAATCTTATAAATAAAAGTATGAAACCAACAATTATATAAGGAGAAGTCAATCTGGCAAATTCATCTATTGTGATGTAACCATTCTTCTAAATCTTTATTAACACAAAATCATCCTTAGCTTTGCTATTGAGATGTTAGGTATTTTTCAGATTTTTGCAGCAAAAGACAATATATAAGTTGGTTTTTATTAAAAAAATCGAACAGGCTGGTAGTCAGAAATTAGAAAATCAACTTGTAATGGCTGCTTTAATCATAGAGTTTTGTGATTAAAAACATAAGTTTTTCTGAAAAATAGCGAAAAAGCTTCCTTTTTTCTAAAGTTCAATTTACCAGGTTCTTAACAATGATTGCTACCACAACTCCTGTTTCCCAAATGGCGATCGATACTTCCCGCCAATTTACCGCTTGGCTAGCCGAACAAAACATTAGCCTGACATTCACCACTTATCAAGCTGGAAAACTATTTTTCTTAGGTTTAAATCCGAATGGAGAACTATCAGTTTTTGAGCGCACTTTTCCTCGCTGTATGGGTTTATATGCGACAAACTCAACCCTTTATTTAAGTTCTCTCTATCAATTATGGCGATTAGAAAATATTTTAGAACCAGGACAAATTCACAACGATTACGATGCTTTGTACGTGCCGCAAGTTGGATATATTACCGGGGATTTAGATATTCATGATGTAGCGATCGGAGATCCCCCCCAACCCCCCTTACTAAGGGGGGAGAATTCAGATCTAGTCCCCCTTATTAAGGGGGATTTAGGGGGATCTGAATCTCACAAAAAAGTCCCCCTTATTAAGGGGGATTTAGGGGGATCTGAATCTCACAAAAAAGTCCCCCTTATTAAGGGAGATTTAGGGGGATCTGAATCTCACAAAAAAGTCCCCCTTATTAAGGGAGATTTAGGGGGATCTGAATCTCACAAAAAAGTCCCCCTTATTAAGGGGGATTCAGGGGGATCTGAATCTCACAAAAAAGTCCCCCTTATTAAGGGGGATTTAGGGGGATCTGAATCTAACAGAAAAGTCCCCCTTATTAAGGGGGATTTAGGGGGATCTGAATCTAACAGAAATCAACCCATTTTTGTCAACACTCTATTCAGTTGCCTTGCTACTGTCAGCGAAACCCATAGTTTTGTTCCCTTATGGCAACCGCCATTTATTTCTAAATTAGCTGCCGAAGATCGCTGTCATCTCAATGGTTTAGCGATGCGGGATGGACAACCCAGGTATGTAACGGCAGTAAGTCGATCGGATATTGCTGATGGTTGGCGGGAGAAGCGCACAGATGGGGGATGTGCGATCGATATTCTCAACAATGAAGTGATAGCCAGCGGATTATCAATGCCCCATTCTCCCCGTTGGTATCGAGACAAACTCTGGTTACTCAACTCAGGAACCGGGGAATTTGGCTATTTAGACGCACAAACAGGCAAATTCGAGCCAGTTACCTTCTGTCCCGGCTATTTGCGCGGATTGGCATTCAGTGGAGATTTTGCCATTGTCGGGCTGTCTCAAGCTAGAGGAAACAAGACTTTTTCCGGGTTGCCTCTAGAGGAAAAATTAGCACAAAAGAACGCCGAAGCGCGTTGTGGATTAATGGCGATCGATCTACGAACGGGAGATAGCGTTCACTGGCTGCGAATCGAAGGCGTGGTGGAAGAGTTGTACGACGTAGCGGTATTGCCAGGGGTGCGCCGTCCGATGGCGCTAGGTTTCCGCACAGATGAAATTCGCCGCACGATCCGATTTTAGATAGTGAATTTTGGCGATCGTTTTTTCAATCCAGAAAATTGCAACTCATAACTCTTATTGACTTAAAGAAAAAATCATGACACCCCTATCTTTTAACCTTTCAGAACTCGATGGCAACAACGGCTTTGCTATCAATAGGATTGGTTTTTTTTCATCATTCTCAGTCAGTGATGCCGGAGACATCAACGGTGATGGGATTGATGACATAATTGTTGGCTCATACTTTGCCAATCCCAACGGTTTATTTTCCGGTCAAAGCTATGTAATATTCGGACAACAAGAAGGATTCAATTCTAGTTTCAACCTCTCGGAACTCAATGGCAACAACGGCTTTGCTATTAATGGAATTAGTGAAGGCGATCGTTCGGGATACTCAGTCAGCGGTGCGGGAGACATCAACGGCGACGGCATTGACGACTTGATTATTGGCGCAGATTCAGGTCGGAGTTATGTGGTTTTCGGACAACAGGAAGGATTTAGCCCCACTTTTGAACTCTCTCAACTTAACGGCAACAACGGCTTTATCCTCAATGGAATTAATCCGGGCGATCTGTTCGGAATCTCCGTCAGTAGTGCAGGAGACATCAACGGCGACGGCATTGACGACTTGATTATTGGGGCTAGTGGGGCTGACCCCAACGGCGACAGTTCAGGTCAGAGTTATGTGGTATTTGGACAACAGGGAGGTTTTAGCCCTAACTTTGACATCTCCCAACTCAATGGCAGTAACGGCTTTGCTATTAATGGAATTAGTGCAGACGATCTTTCGGGACGCTCTGTGAGTGGTGCAGGAGACATTAACGGTGATGGTATTGATGACCTGATTATCATTTCATCCGATGCCAATTTGAGTGACAATCGTTTCGGTCAGGGCTACGTAGTGTTTGGACAACAGGGAGGATTTAACCCTAGCCTGGAACTCTCCCAACTTAATGGCATTAACGGCTTTGCTCTCAACGTTCCACCATTTAACCTTTCAGGAAACTCCGTGAGTGGTGCAGGGGATATCAATAATGATGGCTTTGATGACCTGATTATTGGTACTGCTACAAACCAGAGTTATGTGGTTTTCGGACGGGAGAGTTTTGTTCCTGTGGTGGATACCCTGGTTGATGAAAATGATGGAGATTTTAGTGCTGGAGATCTGTCATTACGGGAAGCTATTGCGATCGCTGAAAATAATCAAGCGATCGCCTTTTCTCCCACTCTCTCTGGTGGCACGATTAACTTAACTCTTGGCGAACTGAAGATCGATCGCACTCTCACAATTCAAGGTTTGGGTGCTAACGACCTCACAATTAGCGGCAACAACGCCTCCCGTGTTTTCAACATCGATGATGGCGACAGCAGCAATCAAATTGATGTCACGATCGACGGATTAACAATTAGAGATGGCAATACTACCGAAAATGGCGGCGGCATTCTTAATCAAGAAAATCTCACCCTAACTAATAGCAACATCAGCCATAATACTGCCGCTAATGGAGGAGGAATTTCCAGTATTAGCGGTACTCTCGACATCGTTGGCAGTAATATTAACTCGAATAATTGTCGTGGAGTTGGCGGTGGTATTCAACAATTGGGAAATACCATTATTAATATCACCAACAGTAACATTAATAACAACTTTTCTACAGGTAACGGTGCAGGTATTGATGCCAATCCCATTCCCGGCGAATTTGCCCTCACTGTAACTGATAGCACCCTTTTGGGAAACGTTACTCTGCATGATGGTGGCGCACTTTCTCTGAGCGGTAATGGTTTGGTGAATCTGAATCGTAGCGTGGTCACGAGTAATCGCGCTAGTGTAGGTGGTGGCATTGCTAACCGTTTTGGCGGTCAATTGAATTTAGAACGGACGATCGTTGCTAACAATTTCCTAAATTTTAATTCCACAATCAACCATCAAGATATTAGCGGTACGGCAACTAGTGGCGGATTCAATGTTATTGGTAGAAGCTCTGGATTGACAGGCATTACCAACGGTATCAACAATGATGTTGTCAATCCAGTTAGTTTGGAAGATCGTCTTTATTTTCTCACTCCTGACTCAACTTCTTGGGAGCAAGCACAGACGATCGCGCAATCTTACAGGAGTAATTTAGCCACTATTAACAATGCGTTAGAAAATGACATTTTAACCATTTTGTTTGGCAACCAGCGCCCCTGGATTGGTTTTAACGATACCGAAACTGAAGGAGAATTTCAGTGGGTGAGTGGAGAAGCAGTTACCTTTACCAATTGGTTTCCGGGAGAACCTAATGATGACGGAACATTAGGAGAAGACTATACAGAACTGTTAAACAACGGTCGCTGGAATGACCTACCATTAACCTCACAACGACGGGGAATTGTGGAAATTAATCTCAATAATTTAGTGCCATTTACCTCCGTGAATGGGGAGGCAATGACACAAATTAATGGCAATAATAACTTGGAAGAACAAGATATCCTTACAGGTAGCAATGCAGATCGGTTAATTTCTACGAGTTTGATGAATGAGAACGATCCGATCGCCAATTTTACCGGGAATCTAGACGAACAGGGATTGACTGAATTTCCAGAAATATTGAACAACCAAGAAATTAATGCTCTAGAAAATTTTATATCAGGTAGCATTACAACAAATCTAGAAATCGCTTCAGAAGGACTGATGGTAAACGATCCTTTCCGTCCTTTGATGTTAGCTGAAAATCCGGCAATTGCAGAATTGAACAATTCCAATAACTTGGTTTTTTAAGCGATGTTTATTCGATCGCACATTAACCTGTTACGCCTTTAAAAGTCATATTGTAGGGTGCGTCAGAAGGAGATATTTTCCTTTCTATATCAGGCTTTACCGTCTGACGCACCCTACTGCCTAATAAGTGATTTAAATACGTAACAGCTTACTTCATTACACATTACTCATTACCCATTACCTAAAATGACACTTTTATCTTTCAATCTTTCAGAACTTAACGGCAACAACGGCTTTGCTCTCAATGGAATTAATCAGTTTGACTTTTCTGGGCGATCGGTTAGCAGTGCGGGAGACATTAACGGCGATGGTATTGATGACTTAATTATTGGAGCAAGTGGGGCCGATCCTAATGGCAATAATTCCGGGCAAAGTTATGTAGTATTTGGGCAACAAGGAGGATTTAATCCTAGTTTCAACCTCTCATCACTCAATGGCAACAACGGTTTTGTTCTCAATGGAATTAATGCAGACGATAGTTCGGGATACTCAGTCAGCGGTGCGGGAGACATCAACGGTGATGGCATCGACGATCTGATTATTGGTTCACCCGATGCCGATCCTAGTGGCGATCGTTCCGGTCAAATTCATGTAGTATTTGGACAGCAGGGAGGATTTAGCCCTACTTTCAACCTCTCATCACTAAATGGTAGCAACGGTTTTACTATTAATGGTGTTGCAGCTAACGCTTTGACAGGACTTGATGTTAGTGATGCTGGAGATATCAATGGCGATGGGATTGACGATCTGATTATTGGGGCAATTTTTGCCGATCCTAATGGCTTCGACGACGCAGGTCAAAGTTACGTAGTATTTGGACGACAAAACCAATTTAATTCCACTCTTAATCTCTCGGAACTCAACGGCAGTAATGGTTTTGCAATTAACGGCATTAGAAGAGGTGACTATTCAGGTAACTCCGTCAGTTCTGCTGGAGATATTAATGGCGATGGTTTTGACGATTTGATTATTGGGGCATACTTTGCCGATGTCAACGGTCAATCAGGTACAGGTCAAAGTTACGTGATTTTCGGTCGCCAAGGAGGATTTTCCGCCAATTTTAATCTTTTTCAACTGAATGGCAGTAATGGCTTTGCAATTAATGGGATTAATGCTGGGGACTATTCGGGATATTCGGTTAGTGGTGCAGGAGATGTTAATGGTGATGGTTTCGACGATCTGATTATTGGAGCTTATAACCCTGATGATAATGTAGGTCGGGCTTATGTAATGTTTGGTCGATCGGGCGGATTTAGCCGCAGTTTCAACCTAGCAAACCTCAATGGTAACAACGGTTTTACCATCAACGGTATTAATCCCGATGATAATTTAGGAGTTTCCGTTAGCAGTGCAGGAGATGTGAACGGCGATGGTATTGATGACTTAATTATCGGGGCAGATCAGGCCGATCCTAATGGTGACAATTCTGGTCAAACTTATGTAGTGTTTGGACAGCGGGGAACTTTTAGTCCTAACCTCAATTTAGCAGACCTTAATGGTAGCAACGGTTTTGCTCTTAACGGGATTAATCCGGGTGACAATTCGGGAGGTTCAGTGAGTGGCGCAGGAGATGTCAATGCTGATGGTATTGATGACTTGATTATTGGTGCAAGGTTAGCCTCTGTGAATGGTAATACTTTTGCAGGTCAAAGTTATGTGGTGTTTGGACGACAGGGAGGTTTTGTTCCCCTGGTGGATAACGCGATCGATGAAAATGATGGGGATTTTAGTGCGGGAGATGTATCTTTGCGAGAAGCGATCGCAATAGCCGGAAATGGTGCAACGATCGCATTTTCTCCTACTCTTTCTAATAGTGTTATCGCTCTTACTTTAGGGGAATTGGCGATCGATCGCAATATCACAATTCAAGGTTTAGGGGAAAACAATCTTACCATTAGCGGTAGTAATGAGTCGCGCATTTTCCGCATTGGTGGGAATGCAGAGGTAAACATTGAAGGGTTAACTCTTGCTAATGGTTTTAGTGATACTGATGGTGGTGCGATCGACAATCGAGGAATCCTCAATCTCAGCAATACCAACATCGGCAATAATTTTGCTTTAGATGACGGTGGGGGTATTAGCAATTTAGGAACATTACGCCTCACAAATACTACCATTAGTAATAACATTGCTGAAGACAAAGGCGGCGGGATTGTCAACTTGGGTGGGAAATTAGAAGCAAACAATAGCATTTTTAGTGGCAACGTTGCCACAGATGACGGTGGTGGTATTTTTAATTTAAATGGTACGCTGCAACTAATTAGTAGCACTGTTACTGATAATGCTGTTGATCATGGCGACGGTGGAGGTATCCGCAGTTTCCGAGGTACAACGACAGTTAACAATACAATTATTGCCGGAAATTTTGATACAGGTGGCGAAAGTCCAGATGTAGATGGTAACTTTACCAGTAACGGCTTTAACTTAATAGGAATTAGTGACGGTAGTAGCGGTTTTACCAATAATGTAAATGGCGATATTGTTGGTACTGGTTTAAGTCCGATCGATCCGCAATTAAGTGATTTACAAAATAATCATGCACCTTTGATTAGCAGTCCGGCAATTGATGCTGGAGATCCTAATATTACAGATAGCGATCGCTTCGGTACACCCCGTCCTCAAGGTGCAAATGTTGACATTGGCGCAGTAGAATTTCAACTTATTGATAATCTCACTGTTGATAATCTCATCGATGAATTAGATGGAGATTTAAGTCCGGGAGATGTTTCTTTACGAGAGGCAATTTTAGCAACAGCTGAGGGTGGAACTATTGACTTTGCTGACAGTTTAAGTGGAGGAACGATCGCTCTCACTCTCGGAACACTCAACCTTGATAAAAATCTTACCATTCAAGGACTAGGTGCAGATAATCTTACCCTTGATGGAAACAACACCTTCCGTATTTTCTCAATTAACACTAATGCGGAAATAAATATCAACGGTTTAACCCTTGCCAAAGGTGGTAATGCTATTACTAGAAGTTCTAGCAGTGCCATTTTTAATGAAGGAACTCTCAACCTCAGCGATAGTATCATTCGTGATAGTCAAGGAAGGTCTGGTGGTGGTATTAATAACGAAGGGTTCTTGAATGTTGTTAACAGCCAAATTTTCAATAATCAGGAAGTAAACGGAGAAGGTGGCAGTGGCATTCGTAACGTAAATACGGCAACCTTAATCAACACTACTGTTAGTAATAACTTAGGTAGCGGAATTTATAGCCGATCGTTGTTGACTATAAACAATAGCACGATTGAAAATAACACCGAGGATGGCATTCGCAATGATGCTTTGTTGAGAACAAACAACGTTACGATTCAAAATAATAGATTCAGCGGCATTCGCAATCGTGGTGATGTTTCTTTGCTCAATAGTACTATTAGCGGCAATCAATCAAGCGGTATTCTCAACGCTCTCACTCTAAGTGTTACTAATAGCACTATTAGCGGTAACGAGGCAAATTTTGGTGGTGGTATTAATAACATTTTGGGTGGTACTTTCACTCTTACTAATAGTACGATCGCCAACAACATAGCAAGGGTGTCTGGTGGTGGTATTATCTGGGGAAATGAACCAGTTAGTTCTCGCGTTAATACCCCCCAAATCGGTAATAGCATTATCGCTGGAAATATCAGTCCCCTTCTTAATACCAGCGATGTTGATGGCAATTTCATCAGTAATGGTTACAACTTAATTGGGATTGGAGATGATACCAATGGTTTCATAAATGGGGAGAACGGCGATCGTGTTGGCACAATTACTAACCCGATCGATCCGAGATTAGCTCCTTTGGCAGATAATGGTGGTGCAACATTAACTCATGCTTTACTTGCTGAAAGTCCAGCGGTAAATGCTGGAAGTAATGAGAATTTGCCTGTTGATAATCTAGATCTTGATGGTGATGGCGATACTGATGAATTGTTACCTGTGGATCAACGAGGATTCGATCGCATTCAAAATGGTTTTGTGGATATTGGTGCTTATGAATCAGACATCGAAACTCGTACTTTAGTTAGCGTTAAAGCTACAACTGCTGAAGTAAATGAAAATACAACTGATGTCGGTACTTATACTCTCACCCGCAGTATTAGCAACGATGAATTAATAGTAAATCTCAGCTTAGATGCAGATAATACAGCAACTTTGGGTGAAGATTATACTTTAGAAATTGATGGAACTCCGATTAATTCCAACAATTCTAATTTCAGCTTGACTTTTGCTAAAGGACAATCAGAATTATCTGTTAGCTTGATTCCTGTGGATGATATTTTCGCAGAAGATGCCGAAACTATTACCCTCAGTTTGAATGAAAGTTTGGATTATGCGATCGATTCTGCCAATAGCGCAACTGTTACTATTGCCGCCAACGATTTAACAGTGGTAACTAATACCAAGGACAGTGGAATTGGTTCTTTAAGGCAAGCCATTATTAATGCTAACAATAATCCTGGCACAGAAACAATTACCTTCGAGGGAGAAGTCTTTACAGATAATATCCCAGATACGATTACTCTCACCAGCGGCGAATTGCCAATTACTGACAGTTTAATCATTCAAGGTTTAGGAGAAAGTAACCTAGTTGTCAGTGGTAATAACAATTCTCGCGTTTTCAATGTTGATGATGGCAACAATAGTCAAATAAATGTCACTCTCGATGGATTAACAATTAGGGATGGCAATACAACCGGAAATGGAGGCGGCATTTTCAATCGAGAAAACCTGACTATTTCTAATAGTGCTGTCAGCAATAATACTGCTGTAAATGGTGGAGGAATTTCTACTAATAGCGGTACTCTGGATATTATCAATAGCAGAATTTTTGCCAATAAGTCTAATGAAGTTGGCGGTGGTGTTCAACAATTGGGAAATGCGATCGTTAACATCAATAACAGCATTGTAAATAGCAATCTTTCCACAGGTAACGGCGCAGGAATTGATATTAATCCCATGCCGGGAGGGTTTGCCTTTACTGTTAACGATAGCATTGTTTCTAATAATGTTTCTACTAACGGTGGTGGGGGTGGATTTTCTTTAGGTAGCAGTGCCTTAGTAAATGTGAATCGTAGCATCGTTAGAGATAATCAATCAATTATCGGTGGTGGTATTGCTAACCGTTTTAACGGTCAGTTGAATTTAACCAGAACGATCGTTGCTAACAATACTATAAATGCTAATTCTCTTTCTGGCGATCGAGATATTAGCGGCATAGCAAGCAGTGGCGGATTTAATATTATTGGCAATGGGACGGGATTGACGGGCATTACTAATGGCGTTAATGATGATATCATCGGGGCTGTTGTTTTTGGGGATAATTTGTATTTCCTCACTCCTACTGCAACTTCTTGGACTCAGGCGCAAGCGATCGCTCAATCATTCGACAGTAATTTAGTCACGATTAACGATGCAGATGAAAGTACATTTTTAGTAGGGCAATTTGGCATTCTACGTCCTTGGATTGGTTTCAATGATGTTGAAATAGAAGGACAATTTCAGTGGGTGAGTGGAGAACCAATTACTTTTACTAATTGGTCATTAGGAGAACCGAATAATGAGGGAACATTAGGGGAAGACTATGCCGAATTATTTACTGATGGTCGCTGGAATGATTTGCCAATTACCTCATTAAGACGAGGAATTGTGGAAGTTAATCCTAATGTATTTTCAAGTGCGATCTTTGCTACCGAAGCAACAATTTAACCCAGATTTTGCACCCAAAATTGTCACGCTGAGTCCCAAAGTCAGTACCAATTCCACGGCTAATAATTCTCTAACGTTTTGACTTTTGCGATCGCATACTCCAAACCAGTTGGCTTACTTGCGATCGCTCTCAATTTCCCAAAACCTGATTAATATTCACAACAACAACAGCACTCAAACTGGACTTACCGAATAATTTCCTCTGTTAATAAATGCTTCTTAGAGTGACACTGAAGAATTAAAATTCAGTTGTCTTACTCCCCTTTTTCAGTTGAGGAAATATTAGATTGAGCAAATTGCTTTTTAGCTGAAGCAAAAAATAGCAAAAACCTCAGTTTTTAGGCTGAGGCGGATTGGGAGAATTCCCATATTAGACGCGATTCACCTTAGTTAAAATCAAATAAATCCTTAGCTAACCCCAAAAGCAGTCAAGACTAACAGGGTAACAAACATAACTGCTACTGCACCTTGAAACAGATAACGCTGTTGCTGTTCTTGTGAAGGGTACTCAGCAAAGTAAACGGTGGGTTCAGTAGCGTAGTTGTTCAAAATGCCTTCTTCGTTAGTGGTGTACATTTGTTTCTCTCTCGCTCGTTTGTTTCCTTATGTAAATAAATGTAACGTTTTATTTACAATTTGTCAACAAATTAAATGAGTTATGCTATAAGTCTTGCTGGCTATAGTGATAAGCGTGGGCTATATGGCATAGAAATCGAACCTGGGCAAAACGATGTCCTGATTTTGGCAGTTAAAGTCGCGATACCTCTCACGACTCAGTATTGAAAGAATTTTTTGACCACCTGCGGCAGAAAGGACAGCGATCGGTCCTGCATCCGACCAAAATTTAAGTCTTTCCTGTTCCCCCCTTAACAAGGGGGGCTAAGAAAGAGCCAGACTTGTAACCAGCAACTTGAGTTAACTACAAGAATCAATCGACGACCGCTGAGAACTATTTAACTCTTGCGGTGAATGCAATTTTCCTGTCACCAAAGTTCCAAAACCAGGACGAATGCCAAGATAGCCCTTTTTATCTCAATGTCGCAAGAAGACTCCCGGTACAGCGCAGCTTACCGGGAGATGAATTGTTAAGCTGTTACGCATTAAAAAGTCATATTGTAGGGTGCGTCAGATTTAGATATTTTCCTTTCTATATCAGGCTTTACCGTCTGACGCACCCTACTCGTTAATAAGTGATTTAAATGCGTAACAGCTTAGCTTTTGTAGTTG
>NZ_JBHFNS010000064.1:0-114861 GCF_041929135.1 Floridaenema fluviatile BLCC-F154
TAAGCTGTTACGCATTTAAAAGTCATATTGTAGGGTGCGTCAGATTTAGATATTTTCCTTTCTACATAGGCTTTACCGTCTGACGCACCCTACTCGTTAATAAGTGATTTAAATGCGTAACAGATTATTCGCTCTAATTATAAGTAGAAGTTTTACTCAAAATTGACAGAAATGGAAGATTCGACATTTGTGATTTTTCTCGCGTTTGGTATTCTTTGGGCAATTATGGGAACGGCTGCTTGGATTGCACTTCTGAAATCTGAAGGGGAAGAAATTCGTTTTGGTAAATGGGGATTGATTGTAGTTTTACCAATTCTCATTCCCTTTATTGCTGCTTTAGTTATTGCGGCGCTTTCTCGGAATTAATCGGTTATAGATAGATAGTCATGGTTAATTAAGAAGTTTACTTTTTCTGATTAACCATGAATCCAAACCTCAATTTTCCCTAGTTATTTAATGGTTCAAATCTGGAAAATACACTTTTAGGACGAGGAGAAGTTCCTACTGAGTTTAGTAAAATATCGACTTTGTTAGGATTTCCCCTAGTAATCACAGGATAGGAATTTGTATTAATGAAACGCAGTCGATTATCAACAATAATTTTTGCTTGAACTGTATATGTGTGACTTGGGTTAATTGTGTTGCGGTTATAGACAATTTCAAAGGGAAAGGGAACTTGGCGACCTTGAGTAGGAATAATTTGTTGACCAATTACAACAGCTGGAGCATCTTGTTTAGATGTGTCTTGGAGTTGTACAATTAGTAACGCATCTGGTGGTAAAGCAATTCTTTCTCGATAGGTGACATTACCGCTGACGCTGGAAAATTGACCTGTGGTTGTGGGAGTTTGCGCGATCGCAGTTGTGCTTCCAACTAAGGCGGTGGTAGTTAGGGCGATCGCCAAAACAGAACCAATACTTTTCATTTTTAGTCCTTCCGACAATTAAAATTACTTACAGTATTAACTATCTTTCTAGACTTATTTTCCCATTACTCAGTTCCATTTTCTTCAAAATTAGAAAATTTAACAATCACCGAGTTGGAAAAAGGGCAAAGGGAAAACTTAACCCTTTACCCCCACTTAACTTTTAAGCTGTGGTTGTTTCTGGGAAACAAACTTTTGTTCCACCTAAACCACAATATCCATTAGGATTTTTCGCCAGATACTGTTGGTGATAAGCTTCAGCATAATAAAACTCTGGTGCATCAAGAATTTCCGTGGTAATCTTTCCATAACCCGAAGCATCCAAAGCATTTTGATAAGCTGCTTTTGCAGCTTCTGCTATTTCCTTTTGAGTAGCAGAATAAACATAAATTCCTGAACGGTACTGAGTCCCAACATCATTACCTTGACGCATTCCCTGAGTCGGATCGTGACTTTCCCAAAAAACCTTCAGCAAGGATTCGTAACTAATCACTTTCGGATCGAAAACAACCAAAACAACTTCATTATGTCCCGTCATTCCGGTACAAACTTCTTGATAAGTTGGGTTAGAAGTTATACCTGCTGCATAACCAACTGCTGTGGTAAATACGCCTTCTTGTTGCCAAAATTTGCGTTCTGCACCCCAAAAACATCCCATCCCAAATATTGCCATTTCCATTCCTTCGGGAAAGGGAGGTTTTAGAGGATTACCATTCACAAAATGACGCGCTGGAACACTCATTTCTTCCTCACGTCCCGGTAATGCTTGATCGTGAGTAGGTAAGCTAAGTTTTTTGCCAAATCCAAATAATCCCATAGTTCCTAAATTTTGGTTTTCGATCGCTATCTTTACATTTCTTAATATAACGCAATAACCAACCTTTTGTGTAAGAGTAAAGATCTAACTATAGTTCTTATGTTCGCCAAAACAGTTTTAACCTGGTAAACAAACTAACAATATACGCAACAGTTAAAGTATAAAAAATTCCTTTGAAAAAGCCATGAAGAGGAGTTTGCACGTTGGCAATTACAAATTTTTCGATTCCCAAAGCAATAAAAATAGGCCAAACTAAATTTGCAAATCCTACATAACCAATCATTGGATTTTGTCCGTTATCAATCAACAAATGTAGAGGTTTTTGCAATTGAAAACCATCTATTAATATCGTAAAAATAATCAACACGAAAAAAGCAATCCCTGTGGTTAAAAAGAAGTAACTATAAGTAGCCGGATCTTTCTTTATCCCTCCTTGGTACGGTTCAAAAAGTAACCCTAATGCTAACCAATAAACACCCCAGTAATACAATTTTTGAATTAAAATTTCAGTTTCATTATTTGGTCTAATTAACAAAAAACGAGTCAAATAACAAATAGCTGCACTAACTAATGTTGTTTGCCATACCCATCTAGCTTGTAACCCAATGAGTAAGATTAAAATATTAGCTAATAATAGAAAGATGATGGCTAACAACTTATGATTATTGGTTCGATTAAAATCATTTTCAAACTTAGGTTTTTGTAGCCAATTTAGAATTAAGTCTCCGGCGATCGTCCCAGGAATCACTATAAACAAATAAGATAAATAATGAAACTTAAATAACCAAGGTATCGGAGAAAATGACCACAGTGCAGCCGTCCAACTTTTAGCAACTGTCGAAGATAGACGCAAAGCAAATAATAATCCGATTAATCCCACTCTTAACCATAAATTATGTCTAGTAAATAACCAAATTAACGAACCAAAAACTGCTGTATTTGTCAGGACAATTAAAATAATATCGCTGCGAGCTAAAGAAAAGCCTATACCATTGGTGTAGCGAATCCCTGAAATAACAATAACTGCCAATATCCAAGCGCCAATTGTAATTGCTTGCTGCGGAATTTTCTTCCAATCATTTGGCAACCGGACAAACATAAAAAATAAGATAACGAACCCAATTACAGCAATTAACCATTTGTTGATTAGGGCATTATCGGCTATTCTACCCGGTCGAAAATGTTCAAGAAATATGGCAAAAGCCCCCAAAAAAAAGCCTCTTTTGAGAATATAAAAAATCACATTTATCTTATTAGTAATTCCCGGTTTAATCCGGCGAAAAAGTGCTAAGGGAATAGATGCACCCATAGCAAATAAAAACAAAGGAAAAACTAAATCAACCCAGGTTAAACCGGGTAAATTAGGATTAGATGCGTGAGTTGGCGGAGGTAGTTGTGCGTGGTACATCCAAGGGGGTAAAATGCGGTAAGAAATTGTCCCTGACAGCACCATTGTTAACACCGCAAATCCACGTAAAGCATCTAAAGAGTAGGCGCGTTTTTGATGAGAAATGGTAGTTTCCCCTTGTTGATTTGAATTCAAGTTTTAACCCCAAGTAAATAAATCAGCTGTAGTTTTGCGACAGCAATAAAGTCTAGTTTGAATTTCATGCTTGACTACTGCATAACGCCAACCTAAAAGTACTCCTTTTTGGTAAGGTGTGGGAGAATCATTTATTTTTGGCGATTCTTCACAGGGAGTACGACAAAGAACTTTACCTTCGGCGTATCCTTGCCAAAATTCTGTGGCTTTTTTCCCGGAATTATGTAATTGTAATCGGTAATCAGCCATGAGTAATTCGATTTGAATTAAATGTTGCTGAATTATTTCTCCTTGTTGCAACCATTTCCATAGTTGGTATGATTTATGTCCCCAGGATTTTTTGCGCCGAATTGCTTGCCAAACTTTTTCCCAGTTTAAGGGATAAGTTTGTTCTAGTAAGGCGATCGGCATTCCCTCTGTTAAAGCTTCTTTGATACCTTTAGTAGCTTGGAGATATTGTTTCCAAGCGGCTTCTAAACAAAGAAATGATGCTTCACAAGTTTTCAGTTTTTGATCTGCCCAACGGTTTTGCATAGTGGTTTTTTTTAAGATTTTTTGATGTTTACAGATATTGTGGTCAGATGTTTTCTATAATTATTGCGGTTCATGTTTCGCACTCCTCCACTGTTTCATCTCCTCACTGTTCTACTAAGATCGAAGAATCTGCTATTAACTAATATATGACTATTCCGACTTGGATTACTCTGTCTCGTCTTTTGGGGTTGCCGTTTTTACTATATGGCTTACATTATCCAACTACTTCAAGTCGTTGGGTATGTTTGGTAATCTTTCTTATCGCTGCGAGCACAGATTGGCTGGATGGCTATTTGGCAAGAAAACTCAACCAAGTGACCGATCTGGGGAAGTTTCTCGATCCTTTAGTGGATAAGCTGCTGATTTTAGGGCCTTTGTTGGCGCTGATAGAATTAGGGCAAGTGCCAGCTTGGGGTGTGTTTTTAATTTTGGCGAGAGAGTTAGCGATCGCAGGTTGGCGCGTCAACCAAACTAAAATTTCTGGCGCGAATATTTGGGGAAAATTCAAAACTGTGAGTCAAATTTTAGCGATCGCCCTTTTAATCGCACCTTTACCGACAAATTGGCAATTATATTCGGTTATTGCTTTTTGGATTTCTGTCGCTTTCACATTAATTTCAGGAATTATCTACGTTTTGCCCCCAAATCCTAGTAATAATGAATTTTCTCAGTAGAATAGGTTTCTGATAATAAAAAATCTGCCAAGCAAGCAGATTTTTCACTATCAGAAACCCTAGTTTTTACTCCTCTTTATTTACGATTACTTTCGAGGAAAATCCATTAAGCTCTCATTCATTTGATAACAAATCTTTCTTTGGGAACGTCCCGAATCACAATGTTGCCCATATTTTAACCAATTTACTTGAATATTTAAGTTTTTTCTATTATAGCAATTAAAAAATTTGGGTGTTTTTCCTGATTTAGATCTCTACACACTGGAATAATATAAATTACTTTTATTTTTATGTAAAATAAAAAATAAAAATGCCATTGAACTGCACATCTAAATGGTTTTTGTGCAGCTATAGCATTTTTAATCAAGGTCTAATTAAGATGCTGCCTCGATAATTTCATCATCTACGGAAAAATCAATTTCGGATTTATCCCTTCCAACGGTGAGAAAGTCATTTTCAAATGAATCTTTTAACCCAGCAATTAAATCATATTCTGGTTTCCAATTCAGTTCATTAATTGCTTTATTAATTGAGGCGAAAAAGTGTTGAACTCGTAATGGGAAACTCTTCCGTTTGCCAAAGTCGAATTTTTTCGGGTCGTAATGAACAATTTTTAAATCATCGGGTGATTTTCCCGCAGCAATGGCACAAGAACGGGCTAATCCATCAAAGGTAACGTAACGTTCGCCTGATATATTATACACTTGTCCGATCGCCTTTTCATTGCCTAAAACTGCTGCCATTGCTTTAGCTAAATCACCACAATGACCGAGTTGAGTAATGTGTAATCCGTTACCGGGAATCGGGATAGGTCGATCGCGCACTATGCGATCGAAAAACCATGCTTCTACATCATTATAATTCTGCGGGCCATAAATATAAGTGGGACGAATTGAGGTAAAAGGTAATCCTTTTTCTTGCAGATAAGCTTCAGTTTCAAACTTTCCTTTATGGCGACTTTTCGGATCGATCGCATCCCCTTCAATATGAGGTAATCGATCGGTTTTCAGATAAACTCCCGCCGAACTCATATAAACAAAATGTTTAACTTTGCCGTGAAAAATATCAGCTAAAGGTTGAGTATCGCTAAGTTCTCTACCGTTGTTGTCAAAAATCGCATCAAAGCTTTCATGAGCCAACTTTTCCTTAACGATCTCAGCGTTAGTGCGATCGCCATGAATTTGCTGTAAACCTTCAACTGGTGCAGGCTTTTTGCCCCGATTAAATAATACTACCTCGTGACCTTGTTCCACCAAAAGTTTAGTCAAATAAACTCCGATAAACCGAGTCCCGCCCATGATTAAGATTCGCATTTTTTCCTATCCTAATTGTTAGTAGATTTAGCTGGAATTTTCCAAGACTGTCCTTGACATTGTATTTCATCGCCGTTGGTAACAACACCAAAGATCTCGCGTCCTATACTATATAATTCCTGCCTTTCCTCATCAGTTAAGTAATCATCACCCTTACGACCGCTGGGACGTTTCCGAGGATCGCCCCCTGCTTCTAAATAGCGTTGTCGCGATATAGCAAACAGTTCTTTGAATCTTTCATATTGTTGTTTCTCTAGTGCATTAGGTTCTCGCATAATTATGACCTCCAGGTAGTAGGAACTATATCACCGTTTCGCCTGATAATGGCAAAGGGTAATACCAAGCTAGGTGTTTGAATGTACCACACTCCTTTTTCTTCATCATACAAGGCATTGTTAAGTAGCTCAAGAGTTTCTAGGGCATTCAAAATTAGGTATTGTTCTTCTGTTGGTTCCACAGGTTTTTACTATTACTAGTATCACTTAAATTATTCTACAGTTTTAGTTGAGTTACGGCGATTTTGCCGGAGAAGCAAACATCGACATCGGTGTTAGGAGTGCGATCGCGATCGGCATATTTTCCCTGATAATAATAATCATCAGTTTCAATACGATAATTAATAGGTAAACGACCTTTACAAGGCTGACAAAATACCACTTCTGGGTCAGGTTCTCCCGGTAATAAATGTGGTAAATTGACATTCCAAAAACTTCCCGTTTCTAAAGGTCGATCGAACAAATCCGCTAACACTTTCGCCGTCCATCTCGCCGCCGTATCCCAATCAACATTTAGCTTCCCTTTGCGATAGTGAGAAATCGCAATTCCCGGAATTCCCAAAATAGCTGCCTCCCTAACAGCGGCAACAGTTCCCGAAATATAAACATCAACCCCTAAATTGCCCCCAGCGTTAATTCCAGAAAGCACCCATTTAGGATTAGGAAAAAGATGACTTAAAGCAATCCTTGTACAGTCAGCGGGAGTGCCACCAACAGCAAATTCTGTTTCAGAACGACGCAAAACATTTATCGGGCCAGTAGTAGTAACTTGATGCCCACAACCTGATAAATGGTCTTTTGGGGCAACAATTGTTCCCTTGCCGTTAACGGCTTTTTGTAATGCTTGAATACCAGGGGCATCGATGCCATCGTCATTGGTGAGAATTAGAGTCATTTGTTTTAGGAGAGTATCAACACCGCAAAATTATAATTAAGTATGACCAATTAAAATAATTGAATTTAGAATTGATTATGGCCCCGGCTACCGAGTGTACTTTGGACAATTCGGATCGTCGATTATCCTGATTCTCTGTGGTGGAGATAAAAGCACTCAAAATCGAGATATTAACAAAGCTAAAGAGTATTGGGCAGATTATGAAAAACGTAAAGACCCCAGCGAGTGATAGCTACTACGACTACCTAGTGGAATCTTTAAAAGATTTTGAACACGCTGCTGCTTATATCGAAGTGACATTGGAAGAAGGAGATCCAAAATTATTAAATTTGGCAATGGGAAATGTAGTTGCAGCACATCAGAAGATGAACAATTTATCTGAAGAAGCTAAACTGCACTATCAGAACCTTAGCCAGATGTTATTAAACCATGAAAATTCGGAAATTTATACTTTGGTAGCACTATTAAATGAAATGGGTTTTCGCTTGGAAGTAAAACCCAAAGAAAGTGAATCCTCTTCTAAGTAGGTGGATGTGAATAAAGTGAAAACCAAGGTCGCACAACATTTATGGGGTAAGTGGTGGTAACTTGATGCCTACAACCTAATAAATGTTCTTTTGGGCCAACAATTGTCCCCTTGCTATTGACTGCTTTTTGTAATGCTTAAATGCTAGGGTATCGATACCATCGTCGTTAGTGAGAATTATTGTTATAGATTAATTTGAGCAAACGTGAACTAAGGCATAGGACTTTCAGCAAATATTAGTGAGTATATAACTCATCGTGAACTTTTTATACTTCTACTTACCTAAGTTAATGGAAAGTGTGGCACAATTTTTATTATGTAAACATTTGGCAAAAACTTATGATTGGGGAAACAATAGGCGGACGCTACAAGATTATAGAGCTTTTGGCAGATGGCGGCTTTAGTAAAACTTATATGGCTGAAGATCAACACAGATTGAATAGTTTTTGTGTAGTTAAGCAATTTATACAGCCATTTGAAGAATCTTCGGCTAGTGGGCAGCGTGCTAGACAACTTTTTCGTGAAGAAGGAAAGCGGCTTTACGAATTGGAGAAGCATTCTCAAATTCCCGTTTTGCTGGCTTACCTTGAAGCAGATGAATGCTTGGTACAGGAGTTTGTTGAGGGGAAAACATTATTGGATGAACTCCAAAAACAAGGAGCCTTTAGTGAACAGCAAATTTGGGAACTACTCATTGATTTACTGCCTGTATTCAAGTTTATACACGAAAATGATATTATTCACCGTGACATCAAGCCAGATAACATAATTCGACGAGAGAGTGATCACAAGTTAGTTCTGATAGATTTTGGAATTGCCAAACGGTTACAGGAACAAGAAACTCAATCTAATATACCTAGTATTCAATTTGGAGTAGAGGGTTATAGAGCACCAGAGCGTGAGTCTTCTCCTGCCAGCGATCTTTATAGTTTGGGTGCTGTTTGTATCCATCTATTAACTAATTTAAGCCCAGTCGATCTTTATAACAATTATGGAGATGACTGGCAAGATGGTTTGTGGGAATATAGTGTAAACGGTTTAATTACTAATTCCCTAGAAAAAATCCTTAAAAAGCTTCTTACGAGTAAATTAAGCCGATATAAATCAGCAGATGAAGTTATTAAAGATATCCCTTCAAAAACAACTCCATCCGACAAAGAAATATCCGCAAGTCTAGCTAATAAAGCATCATTTTGGAGATGTGTAAAAACACTAGCCGATCATTCTTACGCAGTTACTTCATTGGCAATCAGTCCCACTGGTAAAATGTTAATTAGTAGTGGGGGAGACTGCTCAATTAAATTCTGGGATCTTGAACAAGAAAAATTTGTCTACTCCATTTTAGATTTTGAAGATTCAAGTACTGAATCTTCAGAGGAACAACTTGTACCTGTATCAATAGCCATTAGTCCAAATGGGGAATTTTTGGCCTGTGGTTTTGATATAGTTAGTGAAGGTGAATTTAAACTCAATCATCATGAAAAAATCAAACTATGGAATTTACAAAAATTATTAAAATCTGGAAATGGTTTGCCATTTAGAACTATAAAAGTAAAGGGCGACGCACCTATAGTTTTTAGTCCTGATAGTCAGATAATTGCTAGTGCTTATTGCAATCAGATTAACCTGTGGATACCAGAGTTATTAGAAGAAAAAAAACCACAGCGTATTTTATTGGTTGGTATGGATGAGCAAGCTTTGTATGATCCAGGCTATTACTATAACTCCGAACCTGGTTACTATGAAAACATTAAATCTGTTGCTTTCAGTCCTGATGGAAAGATAATAGCTGGTGGTATTGTTATTAATTCTGAGGTTGATGGTGTACTTGAGGGAGAAATTAATTTTTGGAACCCTTATGCAACCGGAAAACCTCGAACATTTAATGAACATTTAGGAGGAGTGAAGTCAGTTGCATTTAGTCCTGACGGTAAAACTCTTGCCAGTGGTGGTAACAGCCCAGATACTACAATTAAGTTGTGGAATTTAAAGACTGGAAAGTTAACTCGCACTCTTGAGGGACATTTACAAAAGGTTAATTGTATTGCCTTTTCTCCTAATGGAGAGATTCTTGCTAGCTGTAGTGATGATGGAAGAATAATATTATGGAATCCTCGGAATAGTAAACGCATTCAAGTTTTCAGTGGTCATACAGATTCTATCAATTGTTTAGCTGTTAGTCCTGATGGGAGAACTATTATTAGTGGTAGTAGTGATGGAAAAATAAAAATTTGGCGGTGTGATTAAACTTGACTTTTCAGTTCAACTTATTAATTAGGAGAGTACGATCGCACATTTGAATTTCTTAGTTAATTTGAGTGCGACCGCTTCTACTTGTAGGATGTAATAACCGCTTGCGTCTCCCAATTTCCATGACCGATTCCATCCAGCAACAAGCCCGCCAAATTCTCAATACTCTAGCATCAATTCCCTTCGAGCAATGCCAACCAATCACTCGCAGCTTTAACAACATTCCGCCTCGCCCTGGACTTTACGCAGTCAGACATCGCACGGAAGGACTACTTTACATTGGCAAAACCAAAAGTTTGCGTGGACGCTTTAGCGGTGGTCACAAAGCCTTCTTATGGGCATGGCTCGATCGATACAATGATGAAGATGTCCGCATTGCAATTTATTTGCTCTCCTCTTGGGAAACTCCTGCGCTACTATTAGAGCTAGAAACAGTTATTTTAAGAGCAACTGAGCCACCCTACAACGTCCAAATTCCTCCAGAGAAATAGAGCCATGCAGACTAATAGCTTAGAAAAATTATCTGTTGCTGACGCTCAAGCTATCCTCGATCGCCTACCCGAAAGAATCCGGCTTGCTCTAGTTGCACGCGCCGCTGAAATTGAATATCCGATCGAAACTGTTGTGGAAATGGCAATAGCCAGCTTTCTTGATTCTGAAGCATTGGGTTTTGCAGACTGCAAACCAGGGCGGGGTCAATAGTTAGCATTTCAATTTGTTAGTAATTTGAGTGCGATCGCTCATTTTTTAAAATAATCAATACCATCCTATCAATTAATAAATCAACACTAACTACTAACTACCCTCAAAACGGCATATCATCATCATCAAAATCTGGCGATATATCATCATTAAATTCTAAATTTTGCTGTTCTTCTTCCATTTGCATATCAATCCAACGCTTTGCCATTTTCAGTGCTTCCTTGGCATTCTTCGCATTGTGGACAGGAATAAAGCATTTACCACCAGCGTTCCAAACTTCCACACAAAAAACTGGTCTAGCCTCAATAATCCAACCTTTATAAATTTCTGGCGAACTCATAGTTAATATTACATCTCTACTAGGTTTCTATCTCTACATTAAAATTTCATTGTCTGGAAATAGTGTTTCTCGCAGATTGTTTCTTGGGGTGAGAAATTACGAGCGCAACTCCCTCATCTAAAATTATCCCTGTACAATCTACTTGGGAAAAATCTGTGCCACTCAAATTTGCCCCCCGTAAATCTACCCTCGTCAAATCCGCATGGCGTAAATCCACATTACTTAGATTAGCCTGATTTAAGCACACTCCGGTCAAATCCGCACCTCTTAAATCTGCACCTGCTAGATTTGCTCCTTGCAAATTTGCCTTAGTCAAATTCACATCTCGCAAATCCGCATTACTGAAATTAGCCTGTTGCAAATTTGCTTTAGTCAAATCTGCCTCTTTCAAATCTGCATCTTGGAGATTTGCTATTGTTAACTCCGCCTGCCGCAAGTTTGCCGCAATCAAATCTGCACCCCTCATTGTTGCACCTTTCAGATTAGCTCGGCTTAAATTAGCACCTGGCAAATTTGCACCATTCAGGTCTACATCACTTAAATTCACTTCTGCTAAACATACATTAGGAGCAATCAAATAAGCGCCTAACTTTTCCAAATCTACATCTTCAGAAAAACGAGTTCCCCAACTATAAATTGCTTTTTTGAAAATCGTTTCTCGTAAATCAGCCCCCGTTAAATTAGCTTCGCTTAAATTTACCCCACTCAAATTAGCTGCGATTAAATTCACATTAGTCAAATCAGTTTTTCTTAAATTAGCTCTCCGCAAATCTGTCCCTCGCAAATCTGTACCACTGAGATTGACACCACTTAAATTAATTCCTGGTAACAACATATTAGGGCCAATTAAACAAGTTCCCGCTTTAGTTAAATCAAAACCCTCTGGGAAACGAGTTGCTAAATCATACACAGCATTTTGTAAGTTTACTCCTCGCAAATCTGTGCTACTTAAATCTGTGCCACATAAATTAGCTTTACTTAAATTAGCTTGTTCCAAGCTAGCTCCAACTAAATTCGCTTTGCAGAAATTTGCTCCTCGCAAGTCTGCATAATTCAAGTCTGCACCAACTAAATTCGCTTTAAATAAATTAGCTTGATTGAGTACGGCTTTCTTCAGATTGGATAAGTTCAGACAAGCCTCGGTTAAATCAGCTAAAGTCAGACAAGCTTCACTCAAATTTGCCTCAATTAAATCGGCAAAACTGAGACAAGCTTCTCTTAAATCAAGCTTTCTTAATTCCGCTTTTCTCAAGTAAGCACCTTTCAGGTAAGCACCCCGGAGATTAGTTCCTTTGAGAGAAGGATTAACAGAACTTGCACCCATAAATACTGGCAAATTTCGGTCTTTTTCACTTAAAGTCGGCTGAAATAAGACTTCCTGATGAAAAATGGGCTTGGAATTAGTAGATTTGTCCCCTCGTTGATTAGCCACAATTTTAGATACTTGTACTACGATCGCAACTTTGTTGATTTAACTAATATATTAAAAACTTTATAAAGCAGGTAGAGAAAAACTATCAATTATCCACAGTTAAATTTTATATTTAATCTATCTCACTCTATCATGGCAAAATGCCACCGAGAAATTACTTAATTTTACAAATTGATTTACTGCATTGGTAAAGTTGGGATAGTAAGCACCCTGAATCTTCGCGGCGATTTAGGTTGAAAAACTTAGCAAGCGCCTTTTTTAGCTAAAACTACGGAAATTGTCTGGAAAATTAAAGAAATATCGTACAAAACAGACCATTTGCGCTGATAATCTACATCCATCCGTACAATCTCTTCAAAGTCCGTTACTGTAGAACGACCATTTGCTTGCCATTCGCCTGTAATCCCAGGTTTAACTTGTAACCTTTCCCAATGGTGAATTTCGTATTTTTCTACTTCATCAATTGTGGGTGGACGAGTTCCTACTAAACTCATATCTCCGAGTAAAACATTCCAAAATTGGGGTAATTCATCTAAGCTAGTGCGGCGCAGGAAACGACCAACTTTGGTGATTCGGGGATCGTGGTCATTTTTGAAAATGTGACCTTTGGCTTGATTTTTGACTAAATGCTTGAGTTTATCTGCTTTGACTACCATTGAGCGAAATTTCCAGATGCGGAAAATTTTACCGTTCAACCCACAACGCATTTGACTGTAAAAAATTGGCCCTGGATTGTCGAACTGAGTAGCGATCGCCACAGGTACCAATACTATAACTGTAATTAATAGCCCTACGATGGCCCCCAAGATATCAATTAATCGTTTAGTCTTACTGGTTACTGAAGGATGCAGTCTTCTATAGAAATCAACCTGATAATTACTTTTTTGAATCGATGAATTAGCAATTATATTGGATAAGCGATCGGAAGAAATCATATTGTTCACCAACAAGTGTCAGAGAGTAAAACCCTTATCTAACAGCTAATATAACCATGCTCATCCTGAAATGAGAGTAGGAAAACTACTAACTTTACTAAATCTTTCAATTACTAACCAAAGTTTTAAGCTTCTGTATTGTTACTGAGACTTACATCTAATACATCTTGATTAAAACTACACTCTACTTCAGAAAATCTTTAATAAGAATTAAGTTTTAACTTTCCTCGATTCCGATTTTATCTGAGGAAACTACGTATTGATTTAGTAACAAAGTTCTCAACTATTTTGGCTCTCTACGGTTGCTAACCAGTAAGTCGTGTAAGGTTCTTCTAATTTTTGGTAAGTACGAGCTAAAACAGCCGTTAAATAATGCCGTAAGTGTTGAGCATAATCGGAATTTAGACAATAGCTTTGATTTTCTACCTCTGAAAACAGTTTTCCGGCTCTGATTGCTTGATAATCTGTATTTTGCCAGGATGCTTCGGTGAGTAAACCTGCATTTAATTCCGCGGGAACTAAACCAGCGGGAAGTTCGCCCGCTAATAAAGCAAACAACCGTTGTTGACAAGCACGAATATTAATACCTTTACGTTCCAATAAGTTGATAATTTTACCAACAGAAAGTTGTGTTTCTCCAAAGGTACGTAACAATTCCAATAATAAGAAGTAATCGTTATACTGCTGTCGAGAATTATCTAAAAGTTGGACATAAAGCGGTAAAATTGCTAATCCAGTAGCAACACGGTTTTCTGGTTTGATTGTTGATTTAATTTCTGCTTCTTGGATTACTTTAGCATTGGGGAATTTTTGGCGTAACCAATTAGTTAAACCGGGAATCATGGTAGTTTTACCTGTACAAATAATTTGGTTTATTGCTTCCACAGAACTACCTGCTTGAGTTAAAAGTGTGTTTAATTCCCGATTCAAACTTTGGACAAAACGACTGGTTACACGCTTTTCTAAATCTTTTTTCCTAATTTCTCGCTCTTCTTCTCCGATCGTGAAAGTGAAACTATCTTCTTGTGGTAAAGTTACTTTTAAATAACTCGCCGCTGACAACAAAGTTTCTCCCCACTCAGTACTTGTTAAACGCATTTGTAACTGCTGGCGAGTTAATAAATCAGGTTCGCCCGGTAAGGGTTTTTCAATTTCTGATTCTCCATTTAAAAGTAATTGACAAACTATATCTTGATCGAGGTGATTTCCAGCATAGGGAAAACTACGAAGGGTAAAGTCTTGATAAGTTAAATCTAACAATTTTTCGGGTAAGTCTACTAGTGCTAATTCTGTAGTATTAGCTCCTGAATTTATAACTAAAGTTTCTCCTTGCCAACGTAGTGGATAGTTTTCTGAGTTATATTTAGTAGTAACAGATTCGCTAATGTTTTCTGGAGTTGTTGAGTTATTTTCGTGAAAATGTATTTCGGTTAATAGGGATGCGATCGCTTCCTCCATAAAACAAATTTGCTCCCCATTACTCACTAACCCCGATGCTAAAATCCCTTCTCTAACATTAAACCGATAAGCTTCCGACCAACCAATTGGACAACTAACAATAATCCCTGCCAAATCTGCGATCGCTTTTTCAAAATCTGCTTTTGACAAACCTTCCGCAAAGCTACAATTAACCAAATTATTCTTGGACTCAATCGGCAAATTTTCCCGATTTTCAGGAGCCTTAAAATAAGACAACAGCACTGGTATTACTGAGAGAATTTCGCTTAATTCGATTTCTTGAGTATCTTGATATCTAGTTTCTCTTAAAGCTAAACTCTCATTTTCTTCAGGTTTTGACCACTTAAAAACAGGTTGGGATTTTCCCGTTTCCGCCGAGTAATAAGGCAATGTAACATTTAAATAAGTTTTGAAGTTTTTAGGTAATACTTTTCCAGCGATCGTAATTGGTAAACGATGACAATCTTCTGATAAATCTGTTTGTTCTGCAACCGACCAACTAATCGGATAAACTTGTTTACTAGACTTATTTAATAACGTAGCAGCCAATCCTGTTGTACCAATATCAATTCCCAAATACCAAACACTAGTAGGAGCCGCAGGTAAAGGAGTTAAAGGACGTAAAGACAACAGAGAAGACGGGGTTGGACGAGAAATTAATCTTCTTTCAATTTGATGAGCAACAGTTAGCGATATTGATTCTTTAACTTCTTTCGGGGAATTATCCGCATTTTCAGCTAACATTTGTGGTTCAGTTTTCGCTTTTTCTGAACGTTTTTTCTGACGCTGCAACTTTGATTTTAGTTTTTTTTTTCTGATTCTACAGGTTCTTGCTTAGTTACTAATTCTGGACTTTTTTCTAGTTCTAATTCTGGATTAGTTTCGGCACTAGCGAGGTTATTAGTATCACCAAATAAATCTTCAAACTCTGCCAAAATATGTTCGGGAATTGCAGAATTTATTTTCTCCTGTTCCACAGCAGCAGTCAAATCTAAATCAATACTATCGGTGAGATCTTCACTAACATCGCCAATAGTTTCTCTCACCTCTTCTGACGGTTGAAATTCCGGTTCCGGTTCTGGTTGCTCAACTATTTCTAAATCGGAAAGCTCTTCATTTAACTGCTCTGCAATATTATCTCCTAACCAAAAGTCTACTTTTGCCTGGGGAATAGTTGACTCAGTTGTGAGCAAGTCTTCTTCCGGTAATTCGGTATTTACAGCTAAACCTTCGATTAAATCTGTTAATGCCGAAATTGTATCATTTGGCTCTAATTGTGATCTGACAGAATCTTTATTTTCTAGTTTTCCTCTGATTGCTGAGGGTAACTCAACTCCAGCATAAGGGAATGGTTCCGCTGACGCAGCGATCGATTCCAATTCAGGATCGATTATTGTGGTTTCTAAGCCAATAAATTCTAATTCTGGTGATTCTGTTTCCTGATTTGAGCTAGTTTCTTCTGCTGCTTCCGGTAATTGTACAGGTTGAATTTTTTCTAAAGTTTCCGCCAATTGTTGATTGACAGTTGACTGGAAACGATTGATTAATTCTTGAGAAAATTCTGTAATAATTTGCTGTTGTTCAACTAATATTTCGGGATTAATTAAGACTTTTCTTTGTTGCTGTAGCCGATCGATTTCATTTAATAATTCTTGCCGCTGTTGCTGTAATAAGTCTATTTCTGTTTGTAATGATTCCGATGATACCGATCGATCGCCCTCGACATCACCTTGCTCAAACAAAACTTGGTAACTGGCAATTTCCGCCACTTCAGTTTTTCCCCCAGTAGCCTGTAATCTGGCTAACTGTTCCAGCTGTTGGCGAACCCGCTGCAACATTTGCCGATCGGAACTACCATCTCCCACCAACCAACTAAAGCGGGATTTACTATCTTTGCTAAGTACTGCATCAATCTCAGCAATCAGTGCTTGGATTTTAGCTGTTTGGAACGTCATTCGATTTTAGACTTGAGATTTGGGATTTTAGATTGAGTCTACAGGTTCGTTTAATCTTGGCTTCGATCCGAGAATTCTACATAGTTAATCTTAATTTACATCAGTATACTAGAGAAATTCCTGAAACTTTACTGTAAATTTTCTCAGTTTTCCTGTTGTTCTTTACCATAAATTTACAAAAACTGCAAGAACCTACAGAGGACGATGTTGAAAAGCGATCGGTACAAAACTAACCATCACGGAATTTTTCGTGATAATCTCTATAAAGTGCTGCAATACTACGGATCGTGTCAGTTTTAGACAATAAATCATAGTTCTTTAGGAACTCCAGTTCCCCCAAGATACTGTGGTCAATTAGTTATGATTGATTTGCAGTCCTAACTAAATCTGATACTATGGCAACTTATCAGCCTACCAAAATCTAATCAGCCCCTATCGATCCTTAGTTTATTTACTCAACATAGTCTTAGTGAAAGAATGGTCTGATGGAAGACCGACACCATAATCTAATCCGCTCAACGCCTTTTTTCCAAGGATTACCAGAAGGTATCGTTGAAAAAGCTACAGCCCACCTCGTTACCCGCAGTCATCCAGCAAACCAAGTGATTTTGCTAGAAAATGACTGGGGAAGTTCCGTTTACTTCATTCTCGAAGGTTGGGTGAAAATTCGCACCTACAACCTCGAAGGGAAAGAAGTCACCTTGAATATTTTAGGGAAAGGAGAAATTTTTGGTGAAATGGCGGCACTTGATGAAGTACCTCGTTCCACCGATGTCATTACCTTGGCTCCCACAGTAATTGGCAATATGCCAGCCCAGGATTTTGTCCAATTAATCTATTCCGAGCCAATGGCAGGAGTTCGTCTGGCACAATTGATGGGGCGACGTTTGCGCCAAGTCAATCGCCGACTCCGGTTAAGAGAATCTGATAGTATGTCACGAGTAGCAGACACAATACTATTTTTGGCAGATGGGCAGGGCAAACAAACTTCAGAAGGAGTAGAAATTCCCAATCTCCCACACCGAGAATTAAGTAGTCTGAGTGGACTAGCAAGAGAAACTGTGACCAGAGTATTGACGAAGCTCGAAAAGAAAGGCTTAATCAAGCGGGATCAGGATATTCTCAGAATTCCTGACATTAATGCTTTGGAAAAAATGATCGTTTAAACCTGCGTATCTTTTGGCAATTTGCATGAGTGAATCTTTCCCGAATCCCGCAGATGAAAATGCTGGTAAAACTGGCTCTCCAACTCCCCTACCTCAAGTGCAGTCAACTGCACCCTTGGTGTTGGTGGAAACCGCCTTTTTAGCCAGTACTGCCAGCTTAATTTGGTTAGTCAATTTTTACTTTCCTTTAGGCCCCGTACTGCGAATCTTTTTCCCAGTCCCCATTGCTTTAGTTTACCTGCGTTGGGGAGCTAGAGCCGCTTGGATGTCGGCTTTTGTTTCTGGTTTATTATTATCAGTATTGATGGGGCCGCCTCGCAGCATTCAATATTTCATTCCCTTTGCTTTGTTGGGTGTACTCCTGGGTGCTTGTTGGCGACGTAGAGTTAATTGGACAGTATCAATTTTTTTAGGAGCATTGTTAGGTAGTATCGGTTTCTTTTTTCGATTTTGGCTGCTTTCAATTCTCTTGGGTGAAGATCTTTGGGTTTATGGCATTACTCAAGTAACGAATTTTTTAGATTGGGTATTCCTGAAACTAGGGTTATTAATAGAACCAAGTATATTTTTGATTAATGTAATTGCGATCGCAATGGTCTTTCTCAGCAATTTAGTTTACTTATTCATCGTTCATATCGCCTCCTGGCTACTACTCCAACGCTTAGGCAACCCCATCCCGCAACCTCCCCATTGGGTACAAGTGATTTTGGATTATGAAGAGTAGGTGTTGGGGATTAGGAATTGGGGATTGGGGATTGGGAATTGGGGATTGGGGATTGGCGACTGGGAGAATTGTGAATTAAGAAATTTCCTCTCCCAGTACCCAGTACCCAGTACCTAGTCCCCTTGATGAAAACTATGATTAAAATTTACACGCAAGTAGAACAGGGAAAAAGTTGGTTACAAAGATATCGCGGTTGTCAGCCTGTGTTTGCTTGTGTGTTGGGATTTACGGAAACTGGGCTAATACCGGGAATCTCTGCGGCGGGGGCGACTCCTTTCGATCGCAAATCCACCGCCTTAGCAGATGCCGAATTTTTATATTATGGCCCCGCACCTAGTCCGAAATATCCTTTACCACCATTGCACGCTGGCGCTTCTCCGGTATTAATTTCTCGTGCTGTGGTTGAGTCTTTTTCCTTACCTTTATATATTTTTAATGCCGGATTACTCCAAACACCCCCAATTCCAGCAATTGATTTAAAAGGTGCGGCGGCTAATTGTTTGAGTACAGGAAAAGCCCTCGATCTAGCTATAGTCAAAAGTTTGCTCGATCGAGGGTTAGTCTGGGGCGAAAAATTAGCCATCCTGCATCCATCAAGTTGGATAATTTTCAGCGAATGTGTGGTTGGCGGAACTACTACGGCATTGGCAATACTTACTGGTTTAGGCTTTGCCGCTGTTGGTAAAGTTAACAGTAGTCATCCAGAATGTAACCACGAACAAAAGTGGACTGTGGTGCAACAAGGACTAAAAGCGGCTGGTTTGCTCAATTTTGACAAATTTTCCTCTACTTTGGGGGCGCTGCAATTAGTGGCAGCAGTGGGCGATCCGATGCAAATTGTAGTTGCAGGAATGGCGATCGCTGCTAGTAGAACTTCCGGGGTAATGCTAGCTGGAGGAACCCAAATGCTAGCAATCTATGCCTTAATTCAAGCTATAGCAACAGAATTCTCTTTACCTTGGCAACCGGAACAAATTGTTGTCGGTACAACTCGTTGGGTCGCAGAAGATCCTACAGGTGACACAGTAGGTTTAGCTCAAATGGTTGGTTCAGTTCCTTTGCTGATTAGTAACTTCAGTTTTGCCAATTCTCACTATGAAAAATTACGAGTTTATGAGCAGGGATACGTCAAAGAAGGAGTCGGTGCAGGCGCAGCTTGTATTGCCGCTGAGCTTTATGGAAACTGGAATCATAGCCAGCTTCTCCAAGCGATCGAACTTTTAGCAGCACGTTTAGAAGGCGATCGGTAAAATTACTGTTCAAAAGTTAGTACACTCTTTTGGACAATAATTGTTCTTCTAAGGCAGCAATTCGGTTGTATGCTGCCGTTAGTTGCGCTGTCAAGCGTTGAATTTGAATATCTGGACCTAACTCTTTTTCCCGACTTCCTGTACCTGTATTTGATTCTGAATAGCTGTTATCTATCAAAATATCTTTGTGGGCTAAGGCAGCGTCTACTCTACTTAAAGTACTATACGATGGACGTTCTCCAACTAAACCAACAAACTGTTCCTTACTTTCAGGTGCGGGTCGCTTGATTTCTGACAGAATTTCCTCCATTCTTGTATTTAAATTTTCTACCAATTGACAGAGGGTTTCTATCTTCTCGTTTAATCCATTCACTTGATTTTTTATCGAATCCATCTTATACCCCTACTTTATTAAACCTATCCTCCTATGCTACAGAATATTTTCTGTAACTTTCTCTGGCTTACGAATCATTTAACTTTTCCCTACAATCACCTTAAGAAATGTTTCTTTTTGGGGGCTATGGCAAGCCATAAAACCAGATCTTCGCTAGAGAAGTATGTTAACTTGATTAAATTAGTTACTTTATTTGCTGCCCAGGCAAATTCAAGGTCAATTAAACATCCTTATTGACAAAATTCCTTTGTGTAAGAATTAACTAGCAAAATTGCCAATCAAAGTTAAATGAAGCGACGCGATTTTTTATTAGGTACTGGTACTGTAACAGTTTTGGGGTTAATCTCAGCCTGTAGTAGTCAGCAACAGGCAAGTTTGAGAATTAGACTTTTAAAAGATTCGATTCCGGCTCAGCTATTAAACAAATTTCGCCAGGAATTTCAGCAGATAGGTGAATTAGATTTAACCGTAGAAGCACAACTGCTCAAGTTATTTGAAAGTTTACAAATAAAACCAAAATCTCCCGATTGGTGGTCAAGACTTCCTTTGCTAGCACCGAGAGAAAAAGTACGTCCCAGCAGCGATCTAGTTACTTTGGGAGATTACTGGTTAGCAGCAGCGATCGAGCAAAAGTTAATTCAACCTTTAGATCCAGATCGCTTGAAAAATTGGCAAAAATTACCTTTACAATATCAGCGATTAGTCCGCCGCAATCAACAGGGAAATATTGACCTCAAAGGAGAAGTTTGGGGTGCGCCTTATCGTTGGGGAACTACAATGATTGCTTACCGAAAGGATATATTTCAAGATCGAGGTTTTGCGCCGCCTCAAGATTGGGATGTTTTGTGGAAACCGGAATTGCGCGATCGGATTTCTTTACTCGATCAACCCAGAGAAGTCATCGGTTTAACCTTGAAAAAAATCGATCGCCAAAACTCTTACAACACTCAACAATTAGATAAAATTCCTCAGCTTAAATCTGAACTGAAAGCACTCGATCGACAGGTAAAATTTTATAGCAACAACACCTATTTACAACCCTTAATTTTGGGAGACACTTGGGTAGCTGTCGGTTGGTCAACAGATATTTTACCCTTAGTTCAACGTTACCCAAATATCATTGCAGCAGTCATTCCCCAGTCAGGAACCTCTCTGTGGGCAGATTTATGGGTACATCCGACAAAAGCAAGTAATAATTTCGATTTAGCTAGAGATTGGATTGACTTTGGTTGGCAACCAGAAATCGCAGTTTTATTCTCTCGATTTGGGAAAGCCGCTTCTCCAATTTTTGCAGGTGAGAAGTTAAATGAATTACCAAAAAGCATCCGGGATAAACAGTTAATTTTCCCTACCGCTGAAGTTTACCAAAAAAGTGATTTTCTCTTACCTCTTTCGCCGACAGCGCAGCAGCAATACTTAAATTTGTGGCAAGAAATTCGGTTTCAGGGTTTAGGATTACGCGATCGCAAAGCAGGCGGATCGTAATCACCAAAACTTTCCACCCATAAATTGCAATTAATTGGATTTACCGTAAAATCACATCGATAAGCCGCTAAATTTTCTAACTGGGGATTTAACACTTGCACGTTGTATCTATCCACACGGGAATAATTGCCAAAATGATTCACAAATGAGTACTTTTCCACATAATTTAGAGAATTCCAAATTTGGCGGTTTACCACTAAATACACCCTTCTTTCTCCGGGACAAGTAAACCAAAAATCTAACAACATCCCCCCAAATCTTTGGGCAGCCCACCAAATACTAGGTGGTGTAAGATTGGTTTGGGAAATATCATTTTCGGTAATTGGTTTAGGACAGATATTGTTTTGAATTCTTTGCTCAAATCTCTCTCTATCTTGTCCCTTGACTGGTTGCCAACTCAAAAAAAATAAGCAGAAAACTAGCCAAAAAGTTAGATTTCTTCGGGAAGATTTTCCTAATAGTTCAACAATCATATCCCAGTTGTAAGTTACTTTGAAAAACCTTTGAACGACTAAAGTTGTCACTACGAACCTTTTTCTTTACTCCCAAAGTCGGCGGCGACTTGGCCCATTTAATCGTTGATGAGTATCATCTAAAAGAGCAGGAATATCCAAATTTTCTGGACAACGAGGGAGACATTCACCACAGGAAGTACAGCGGTTAGCTTTAACTCCGGGAAACCAATGTCCAGCATTTTCAAACATTCGATAACGATATTGACCATAATCGGTCATATCGTAAGCAACCGCAAGATTTCGCAATCGTAAAACTTCGGGAATATTGATGTTTTCGGGACAAGGGAGACAAGCATAACATTGACTACACTTGTCTGTTCCCAGAATAGCTGATTGATGAGTTTCCAAATCTGCTAAAACTTTTAATTCTTCACTTGTCAGAGGGTGATCTCGATCTGCTACACTTAAAGGTTGAGTTAGTTCAGTGGGATTAGCGGCACCTAAACTTAGGGTAGTAATCCGGCGATCGCTCAACAAAAACCGATAATTCAAAGCTAAAGGAGAGAAAGGCGCACACAAATCTTGTAACTTTGTTGGTGGAGAAAACAACCGTCCGCCCTTATCAGCAGGTGAAATAATGAAAACGCCCAAATCCTTTTGGGTGGCTAATTCTACGGCGGCGGCGTTGCGTTGAAAAAAGTAATAATAATGCAGATTGACGAACTCAAATAAACCAGAGTCGATCGCCTTCAAAATCAATTCTAAACTGCCATGAGTCGAAAAACCAAAATGCCTAATTTGACCATCTTTAATAGCTTGTTGCACCCCGGAAAAACAGCTATTTTCTACCAAATCCAAATGTTCCCAAGTATTTAAACCATGAATTGCTAAACAATCTAAATAATCAACTTTTAATCGTTTCAGAGACTCATCGATATAGCGGCGCATGGTATCAGCCTCAGCTGTGGGCGGAATTTTACTAGTGATGTAAAGTTGGGAGCGTGGTAAATCTACACCAGAGCTTAATGCTACTCCCAGATATTCCTCACTTTTGCCATAGCCTCTGGCGGTTTCTATGTGATTAATTCCTTGCGCCACAGCTTGCTGTACAGTTTCGATCGCCTTCGCCTCACTATCCAAGTAGCGCATAGTTCCCAGAGAAAACACTGAGAGCCAGAGATTGGTTTTACCAAAACGCCTATATCGCATATTTAGTCATTTGTCAATTGTCATTTGTCATCTGTAATTATCATGCGTTATTTGTTAACTAATGACTAAGACATCAGACTAATTACCAGCTAGGCTTCTCCATTACTGAAGCGACCACGCTTAATTAGATCTTCGGGTCTAACATTTTCCAGAAATTCCCGAAAAGCCCTTTGTTCTGCTTCATCAGCATCTCTATCCACAGGGATAGAAGCATCAGCAACCACCTCTTCCATCACCCAGATGGGGCTCCGGGTACGCAGCGCCACTGCGATCGCATCACTAGGACGAGCATCAATATCTTTTTTTACCTCCCCTTTACGAACAGTGACGATCGCATAAAAAGTATTGTCCTGTAAAGAGTGAATAATAATTCGCTCTACCGACATTTCCCACGCTTCCAACATATTGACTAACAAATCGTGGGTCAGAGGTCGGGGAGGTGGTTGATTTTCCAAAGCGGCGATAATTGACTTTGCCTGATCTTGACCGATGTAAATCGGCAAAGCCCGTCGCTCAGTCCCATCCTTCAGGAGTACAATTGGGCTGCGCGTGATTGCATCAACTGCAATTCCAGCGACTTTCATCTCTATCATTGGTTTAGCCTATAGAATACCTTTGGTAAGGAGATTACATTTATACGATAATCTGGCACTGGACTTTTTAAGGTTAGTACCTTAGAGTTTAGCGGGTTTTAGAGAGTTACCGATTTAACTCAATACTGGAAGTTATAACCAGTGGAAGTAGAATCGATACCATCCAATAAGAATGTCTTTACATTCCCAGTATGCCAGGGTCTTGACTACGATCCTAACCGTGGCTGCAAAATTTTCACATTTCCCCAAAAAAAACTACATTCCTCAGCTGGTTGGATAAGTACATTTGAGAGGCATATATACCATAAAATTAAGAACCAATAATAAAATTTTTCTATAAAGCCGTGTTTACAGGACTAATTCAGAGCTTAGGAACAATTCAATTCCAGAGTGGCGATCGCATCAGTATCACTTGCGACCAACACACTGCCAACTTGATTGTAGGGGATTTAGCGATCGGAGACAGCGTAGCCGTAGACGGTATTTGCCTCACCGTCGAAGAAATACTCCCCCAAGGATTTTTAGCCACCGCCTCCCCAGAAACCCTCAGCCGCACCCGCTTAGGCAAAGAAAACCTCGAATACAACAACGTCAACCTGGAAACCTCACTCCGAGTCGGCAGCAAACTAGGCGGACACTTCGTCACCGGACACATCGACGGAGTAGGACACTTACAAACAATAGAACAAACCGCCAACTCCTGGGAAATCAGCTTCACCGCCCCCGAAACAGTCGCCCGTTACATCGTCCCCAAAGGCAGCATCACCATCAACGGCATCAGCCTCACCGTAGCCGAATCCAACACCGACGGCACTTGGTTCAAAGTCGCCGTCATCCCCCACACCTACGCCCACACCAACCTCTACCTCTTAAAAAACGGCAGCCAAGTCAACCTAGAAGCCGACATCTTAGGCAAATACGTCGAAAAACTCCTAAACTTCGGCAAACTACCCCAAAGCATCACACCCGAATTCTTAATTGAAAACGGCTATATTTAAAGGCTCCAAGGCAGAAGATTCCAAGGCAAAAGGTAAAAATTTCCCTTGTCTCCCCTGCCCCCCTGCCAAAAAACTACTCTCCAGAGGAGAACAGCGGAGGCGGTGCTTCCGTTCCAGGGATGGCAATTACAGGTAACTCGGCGCTAGGTACAGGAACTTGAGGCGACAGCTTTTCTACTTGTAAAGTATTCGCTGGCATCTCATAAGGTTGGACATCCTGTGGTAAAGTTGCCTGACCACTTTGGAAAGCCCTAATCAATCGAGCTAGAGAGTATTCCAGCTGCACTCCTGGGTCTTTAGCTACCCAACCTTGAGGTGTTTGTTCCCGGACTTCAAAATGCAAGTGAGGGCCATTTGTGTTGCCACTGTCACCAACTCGACCGATAACAGTTCCCTGTTCTACCCAATCTCCGGGTTTAACAGTAACTTCCGAAAGATGACCGTAGCGAGTTTCCTGAGCATCTTGATTGTGGCGCAACACCACCGCCAAACCGTAACCGCCCAAGAAATCAGCCAAGGCTACTCTACCCGCATGAGCCGCTAACACAGGCGTTCCCATCGGCGCACCAATATCTGTCCCAGCATGAAAGCCCTTTTCGCCTGTAATCGGGTGGATGCGCCAGCCAAACATTGAGGTAATTTGGGCGGGAATAGCTAAGGGAAAAATCATCGCTAAATTGGTACGATTTGATTCGTTATCCGATGACTCGCTAGGTTTGACTGAATTGTAGTAATAATTTAAAACCCGATTCCGAGCAGTTTGATTGTTGCCAGAATCACCTAATCCGTTGATATTAGTGCTAGCAATGCGAGTTTCGCCTCTTCTAATCACTCCACTGCGACTCATTCTGATGCCATTGGGAGTTACCTTGATTGGGCCAACTTTCACTTGATTGGCTGCTGCAACTGTTGTGTTTCGCCGTCTCGTGGTTCTAGCTACCTGGGTATTCTCTGCTTGTTCATTAGAACGTCGCCGGGAAATACGCGAGTTTGAAGGTTCTGGAGTTACACGCTCTATTTCGTAACTTCTGCGAGCACGGCTAACTTGGGTGGAATTAGTGCGTCGTTCAATTTCGTAAGTTCTGGGGGCGCGACTCACTTGAGCAGGTGAACTCTGACGACGGCGAGCAGTAACCGCATTTCTTCTCACTCTCACTCGCGGTCTAACTGTGGCTATATCTGCGCTAGGTTCTTCAATAGAGAATTGTTCTCGAACAACTCGCTGACGGGGTTTGGAACGTTCCCGGAATACTACGGCGCTAGGTGGCTGATAGGAACCTCCGGGCAAATCTTGTCTGTTGGTTGCGCCAATGCTGTAATCTGTTGGGTCAATGTAGGAACTAGTGTTGTTACCTCTGCTGTTCCGAGTTTGAGATACTCGGTTTTGTGAGCGAGTTCTGGCGCGAGTGGGTGCAGGGTTGGGGGTACGTCTGATGAATACAGGGTCGGGTTCTTTTTTTGCTGCGGGTGCGGGAGAGTCTGGCACCGCTTTGGGCATTATTTCTGGAATGTTGGGAGCAGCGACGGCTATCCCAGTCTGGGGGTTTTGTACCCAAATCATACTACTGCTGCCGAGAAGTGCGATCGCACCCAACCATCCTAAACCATTCATCAACAAGGAACGTTGCCAAAATCGAGTATCTGTGTTCTTGCTTGGTTGATTTTCTGGGGTGGTTACTTTTATTTGCTCGTTTTCGTAATTTAGTTTTTTCATCTCCATCACACCGTATTAATTATTCACAAAATTTTTTCAGCATAGCCCAAACTGATTGTACCGACTGGAAGATGTATTTCTGAAGGGGGGCTATCCCCGTTAGTATGCAAGCAAAGTCGCAAATCTCCATTTTCCGAAACACCAACTATGATTGCTTGCTGTCCATTCACTTCTACTGGACAATTTATGTTATTGAGCAGTTTTTCGTAAGAGGGCAAGAGAGCTTTTACTCCTGACTGCTGCCAGGAATTGTATCCTGCTACTATTCCGCTTAAGGTAAGGGCAGCTAACATTTCTATTGAAGATATTAATCTGGGATGATTTTCTTGCCAAGTTTGTAAATTAATCCCTGTTTCTGGAACTGGGTTAACCCAATTGATGCCGACACCAACTACTGCTTTGGTGATACGCTCTTGCTGGACTCTGGTTTCGGTGAGAATGCCACCAAGTTTATATTGAGAAATTACCAGATCGTTAGGCCATTTCAGGTAGACTGGGATACCAATTTGGCGTAATGCTTGCGCTATTCCCCAAGCACTACTCATGGTTAGTTGGGCAACTTGTTTTGCTGGCAGGTTGGGAGCTAATGATAGAGATAAGTATAATCCGCCTGGGGGCGAATACCACTGCCGACCCCATTGACCTTTCCCTGCTTGTTGTTCTCTGGCAATGACGACGGTTCCTGGTGGTGCGCCTTGTGCAATTAATTGCCATAGTTTTTGATTGGTGGATGGGAGAATGTCAAATAGGTGAAGTGTTAAGGTTTGGTTGTTGACAGTTGGCTCTTGGTGGTGATAATTCTCTTTTAGGAAGTCAAGAGCTTGGGTGAATTTTTGCCGATCGAATCCCACCATCAATTTTCGATTTTAGATTTACTAAATCTTGGTATAGGTTAGCATAGAAAGCATTGTTGTTTTATAAAGTTTTTTCAGCGTGATTTCTCCCCAAACCTCTGAACTAGAACTGCATAATTCTGCTAATTCTCCAGCTACTTGGCAATGGCATTTTTGGGAAGATTTGCCTTATTTAACTTGTAGTTTGTTGGCAAATTGGCAACATGGTTTTTTTACCAGACAGTTTTCGCCACGGTTTCCGGTAGATTTGATCCAGGTTTTGCACCCGGATGCTGAGTTTTATCGGGTAAGACAGGTGCATGGTAATGGGGTGCTGACTCCAGCGGAAGTGGCGGAGTTTTTGGGAACAAAGAAGGATGCGGGAACTGCGGAGTTTGAGTCTTTACCGCCTGCGGATGCTTTGGTGACGCAACGGGAAAAACAGGGGGTTTGGGTTTGTACTGCTGATTGTACTCCGGTTTTAATTGCTGATGAAACTACGGGACAGGTGGCGGCTATTCATGCAGGTTGGCGGGGTACTGCTAAGAGAATTGTACCGGAAGCGATCGCACGTCTCACTTCTCAAGGCAGCAAACTAGAAAATCTCTGCATCGCAATGGGTCCAGCCATTACCGGAGCAGTATATCAAGTTTCCCAAGAAGTAGCCGCAGAAGTAGGGGCTACCATTGTTTCTGCTGACTCGGAAACCGAAATTTTAAATGCGTTACAAGATTTACCAAATTCTCCCATTTTCCCAGATTCTGCACCTGGAAAAGTGCGTTTAGATGTGCGCCGAGTCAATGAATTACAGTTAAAACAAATGGGAATAGCTGAGCAACAAATAGCTATTGCTCCTCATTGTACATATCAACAACCCGATTACTTCTTTTCCTATCGTCGAGATCAGTTAAAAAAAGTGCAATGGTCAGGAATTGTCAGCCAGTAATTAAAACAAAATACCATGCAATTCGACAATTTATGTAAATATCTGGCAGAAAAGTATCCTGACAAATTTGCAACTTGGTTATTAGGAGAACCAACAACCAGAGTAGAAGTATTAAAAACCGAATTGAGTTTAGAACCCATTCGCGCTGATTCTGTTACTTTTCTCCGCACTCAATCACAGATTTTGCATTTAGAATTTCAAGTAAAAGTACCAAGTGGTAAACCCATGCCACTGCGAATGTTAAATTATTTTGTCCGGCTTTACTGGCAATATAATTTACCTGTGACACAAGTGCTAATTTGGTTACAACAAACCACTAATTCGGCAGTATTTGAAAGCGAATTTCGTCAAGGATTAACCAGTCATGGATATCAAGTAATCCGAATGTGGGAACAATCTCCAGAACCGTTATTACAAGATCCAGCACTGCTACCAATGGCTGTTTTAGCTGCTTCAGATAATGCAACTGAGTTACTCACTCAAGTAGCATCAGAAGTGGCTAAAATAGAATCAAGTGTTCAACGCCAGGAAATTACAGCTTCTACTGAAATTTTGGCAGGTTTAAGGTTTAACAAAAGTTTGATTCGCAATCTTTTCCGGGAGGGAATTATGCGGGAATCGGTGATTTATCAGGATATTTTGGAAGAGGGAAGACAAGAGGGAAGACAAGAGGGAAAAAAAGAAGAAGCATTAGCGATGGTGATGCGTCCGCTGACGCGCCGTTTTGGTACGTTAGATGCAGAATTACAATCTCGTCTTGAGGAATTATCTGTGGCACAATTGGAGGATTTGAATGAGGCATTGTTTGATTTTTCTGAGGTTTCGGATTTAGTGAATTGGTTGGATGAACAAAGGAGATTTTGAGGGTTTAGGGACAAGGAATAATTAATATTTGGGATTAAGGTAAAATATTAATTATTCCTTACGGATTGGCGATCGAAGTTTCCAATTGCTAATTTTTCTGAAAAAACATCTTCAGCAATTCCATCTATAATTCGGGTAGTTATAAATTCCATAACTACAGGTTGCAAACTAAAATATGCGTCATTTTTTTCAATTAATGAACGACGTTGTAAAGCAGCTAGGGATTCTAAGAGTTCGCAAGGTGATAAATAGGAAAGTGAGCTTGATTGTAACTCTGGTAAAGATACAGGTTGATGTTTAATTGCCAGCCAATACATGATTTCTTTCTCTCTGTTACTGAGTCGATTAAATTGCTTTGCTAACAAATCTCGAATATCATCAAAAATAAACGGTTCAGTATTAATAAATTCCTGAAAATTAGAAATATTGCTAGCAAAATGATCTTTAATAGAAGTAGCAACAATTTCTAATGCCAAGGGATTGCCGCCATAGCGAGAAATCAGTTGTTTCCATTCCGCCTCTGAACCAGTGAAATCACCCTTGTTAAAGAAGATTTTTCGCGCTTCTGCTGTGGGCAAACCTGTGATTTGTAAAGAACGTACTGGAAGTTTTTCGCCCTCTTTCGCAGCTAAAGTTTTCAATTTTTCCCGCGAAGTTAAAATTAAACAACTGTTGTGAGGCGTTTCCGCAACAGCTTGAATTAGTTGAGCGTAATTTTCGTATTCTTCTAGATATTTACCTGTACGATCGCCACTTTGTAAAATCGATTCAAAGTTATCCAAAACCAATAAACAACGAAAATTAGTTAAATATTCCAACAACTCTTTAATAGTAGGATTCGCCACCAACTTTTTAGTCAAAACTTGTCTTAAATCTGTCAACAATTCTGCTAAAGTCGGCACATTGCGGAGACTTCGCCAAATTACAAATTCAAAATTATTTTGCAGTTTTTTTGCCACCTTTGTTGCCACAAAAGTTTTACCAATTCCTCCCATACCAAAAAGTAACACTAAACGGCATTGCTCCTGTAAAATCGATCGCTCAATTTCAGCGACTTCATCCCGACGATGATAAAAAATAGAAACATCAGGTGCGCCGCCCCAATCTTGCTGGGTATTTCTTTCCACAACTTGATACCAATCAACTCCTAATACCTGACAAAAAGCTTTAAAAGTATTTGTTTTGATCGGTTTTCCTGCTAAAAATCGTTTCCAAGTACCTTCAGAAATTCCCTCACTTAAAACATCATCTTCGCACCAAGAGGGATTTAAAACTTTACTCGCCTCTTGTAGCCATCGGAAATCATAAATAGTCCAACCCTTTTCTTTTCTGGCTTGTTTAATTCTGGTTAAACCTATTTGAGAAACTTTGAGAGTAGGCATAAATTACATCTGCTGACAAGCAGCCAGCTGCCAAATCTATATTTGCTAACTACTTGCTGATCCAAAACTGATCTGACATTTTTCGGGCTAATCAGCCAATTTAGAAATATAAGACATAGATAATTATCAGGAACGTCAAGCGGGCTAATTCTTCAAATAATTATAATTATCTCGCATTTATTGGCAGTAATACATCTACCGCAAGAATTAATTAACAAAACTAGGAGCAATCAAAATGGCAACCGTTAATGGCACTCCATTTAATGACAACTATACCTTTAATTACGGTCAATTTCGCCCAGGTTTAGTAGGAACTAACCCGGAATTTATTTGGGACCCGGAACAGGGAACATTATTAACTACAGGTGCAGATTCCATCTATGGTTATAGCGGAAATGATTTATTATTTGGTCTTGGTGGTGGTGACTATTTAGATGGTGGTACAGGTGTCGATATTATGTATGGTGGCGAAGGCAATGATACATACGTTGTCGATCATCAAAATGACCAAGTAATTGAAGGTTCTTTTCAAGGTATTGACACAGTTATTTCTTCAATTACTTTTCCGCTAGGCTACACATTGGGCGACAATCAAGAAAACTTAATTTTAACTGTCAACGCTTATGAAGGTTACGGAAATAGTCTCGATAATCGGATAACAGGAAATAATTTGGGCAACCGTTTGGATGGTGAAGCTGGCGATGATTATATTAATGGTGGATTTGGGAGTGATGACTTATATGGTGGCAGCGGTAATGATAGCTTGATTGGTGGTTTTAGTAATGATTATCTTTTTGGTGAAGCTGATAATGATAGCTTAGTTGGTGGATGGGGTAATGATTTCTTATCTGGGGATTCAGGAAATGATGAACTTTATGGGGATTCAGGAAATGATGAACTCTATGGCGGTACTGGTAATGATAGTCTGATTGGTGGTAGTGGTGACGATTATTTGAGTGGTCATAGTGGTAATGGTGGCACAAGTTATGATGTTGTCACTGGTGGTACTGGAGGAGATACTTTTGCACTTGGTTTTTCCACTACTGTTCATTATTTAGGAAATGGTTACGCTACAATTACAGACTTTAATTCAGCAGAGGGAGATTTTGTTGAGGTTGCTGGTAGTGTGGCGGATTATTCACTAATTCAATCTGGTAGCAATACTAACATTAGTTACAACAACGATCTGATTGCTATTGTGCAGAATGCTTTGTTAACTGAATCAAATTTAGTTTCCGCACCTATTGTTAATCCCCCAATTTAAACCGAAAAAAAGTAAGTTGTTGGGCTGTAGTGCCTTTCTTTGGCACTACAGCCCAACAACTTACTGAGAAATTCACTACAAATTTGTACTGAGTCTCGCTTTTCTGAGAATGAAAGCGAGAAAGGTTTCTTCTTTGGAAATAATGTTAGCAGTAACTTCCATTCCGGGTTGTAGGGGATAATAGCGATCGCTTTTCACCAAAAAACTTTGTTCCGGTTCGATCGTCACTTCGTAGTAAGGAGAAACTGGTTCTCCCGTCGTATTTTGTGGTGTAATTGCATCAGCACTAATTGAGGTAACTTTCCCTTCTAAAATTCCGTAATCTGGGTAAGGATAAGCCGAAATTCTCAGTTGTACTGTGTGTCCAATTTGTACCCGAGCAATATCTTGTACCGCTACTCTCGCTCTTACCAACATAGCAGTATTAGCTGGAAGAATTTGCGCCACTTGTTGTCCAGTTTTCAGTTGTTGACCAATACTTAGTAACTCCAATTTTAAAATTTTGCCAGATACCGGAGTACGGATCACAGCATTATCTAACATTTGGGAAACCTGATAATGCTGAGTTTGAATTGTATTCAATTGTTCTTCTAGGTTTTTGTAGCGCCGGAACAAGTACCAAATATTACTTGAATTGGGACTTTTGGCTCTATACTGATTTATTTGAGAACCAAGCTGGGCAAGTTGAGAGCTTATTTGATCTATTTGCTTTTTCAGGTTATTTTTTTGGGTTTTTAAGGGAACATCATCTACTTTGGCGATCGGATCTCCCGCTTTAATATCCTGATTTTCCTTAACTTCAATACTTTTTACCTTTCCCTGTGTTGCTGACTCCACAAGTTGCAACTCACTAGCCGGACGAACTATTCCACTTGCATCTACAGTGGTGTTGTATTTAATCACCGCAGATAAACTTAGTGCTGCACCAAATGTCGCCGCTAAACACAACCCTGTTAACTTTGCCCAACGACTAATTGGAGGTAAAAATTCATCGCTTTCTAAGGGATTGAGTAGGTTGGAATCAAATCTATTACTCATGATGACATTCAGTTAGTTGGGGAAAAATTTTTTTTAAACTACCCGCATGAACCTTCCGGATGGGAGTGGGTAACGCAGGGAATCTGTAACTGAATTCGCAAGGTAGAGCAACAAATCAGCAAAACTACGAAGCGAGTTTTCGCCTTTGTCATTTCAACTGGAGTTACGCAAATGGATAACCAAGAAGTTCAAAAATCACTATTCACTGAATTGAATTCTGAAGAAGCAGCTAGCGTTAATGGTGGTTGCTACTATGGTGGCTACCGTCGCAGTCGCTACCGTCGTTCTTCCTACTACGGCGGCTACCGTCGTTCTTTTCGTCGCGTCTATTATCGCAGTTACTACTCCCGTCCACGCTACTACTCCTACTCTCGCGCTAGCTATGGCTACGGTTGCTGGTAAGGCTGAATGTGTGAGTTAGAAATTTGAACAATTTAAAGAGAAATGGAGTTATTCATGGATAACCAAGAAGTCGAAAAATCACTGTTTACTGAATTGAATTCTGAAGAAGCAGCTAGCGTTAATGGTGGTTGCTACTATGGTGGCTACCGTCGCAGTCGCTACCGTCGTTCTTCCTACTACGGCGGCTACCGTCGTTCTTATCGTCGCGTTTATTATCGCACTTACTACTACCGTCCACGCACTTACTACTACCGGACTAGCTATTACGGTGGTGGCTACGGTTGCTGGTAAGCCTGGATGTGTGAGTTAGAAATTTGAGCAATTAGGTAGTTTGCAGCCATCTTCATAAATTGCCCAAATTTCTCTACAGATGTCACTCGGAACGGGAATAAAAACTCACAAGAACACCCATATCTATATGATGGGTGTTTTTTTCTGATTTGTGTTGGTTACGGATGAATAGCTAATCTAGCATCTCACAATAATACAGATTATCCGATGAAATACTCAGTTGTTTTGCAACACAGTGAAGAAGATTGCGGTGCAGCTTGTCTAGCTTCTGTTGCTAAGTCTTACGGGCGTTTGTTAACTCTTAACCGCACTCGAGAAGCAGTTGGTACAGGTAAGTTAGGAACTACCCTTTTAGGTTTAAGAAGGGGTGCAGAAGCTTTAGGTTTTAATGCTCGCACAGTAAAAAGTTCCCCAGAAATTTTAGACCACATGAATGATGCGCCTTTACCAGCGATTATTCACTGGATGGGAACTCACTGGGTAGTTTTATATGGACAGCGGAAAAAGAAATATGTCATTGCCGATCCAGCGGTGGGAGTTCGCTATATTTCTAAAGAGGAATTAGTAGAAAGTTGGGAAGATTGGGTAATGCTTTTGTTAGAACCCGATTCGGTACGTTTCTATAATCAACCAGAAGATAAGATTAGCGGATTTAGTCGCTTTTTTGAACGAGTTTGGCCTTATCGTACTCTATTATTACAAGCGTTACTGCTAAACGTTGTTTTAGGTTTTCTATCTTTGGCTTCGCCTTTTTTACTGCAAATTCTCACGGATGATGTGTTAATTCGCGGAGATATGCAGTTACTTACTGGCGTTGCGATCGCAGTCATCGTTATGAACCTTTTTAGTGGTGGTTTAGGACTACTGCAATCTAATTTTATCGCTCACTTCGCTCAAAGATTAGAGTTAGGTTTAGTCTTAGAATTCGCCAGACAAATTCTCCGTTTACCTCTCAGTTATTACGAAGCTCGCCGCAGTGGTGAAATTGTCAGCCGTTTGCAAGATATTCAAGAAATTAACCAGTTAGTTTCGCAAATAGTTGTTAGTTACCCCAGCCAGCTATTTGTCGCTAGCGTCTCATTTATTTTCATGCTAATTTATAGCTGGAAATTAACCGTGGCTGCTGTGATTATTGCGGCATTAATGACGATTTCCACTATTATTTTTCTCCCTAGTTTACAACAAAACACTCGCAATCTTTTAGTTCAAGAAGCAGATACTCAAGGGGTTTTGGTTGAAACGTTCAAGGGCGCACAAACTCTCAAAACTACTAACGCTTTTGCTCAATTTTGGGAGGAAATGCAAAGCAAGTTTGGTCGGTTAGCAAATCTTTCTCTCCGCACCAATCAAATTGGTATTGTTAATAATGTATTTTCTGAGTTTGTTTCTGATAGCGGTGCAGTCGCTTTACTTTGGTTGGGTAGTTTGCTAGTAATTAATAAAGAGTTAACGATCGGACAATTACTCGCATTCAATAGTTTAAATCAAAGTTTTGCAGGTTTAATTACTACTACTATTGGATTTGTTGATGAATTTGCTCGCGTCCAAGCAGCTAGCCAACGTTTAACAGAAGTTATTGATGCTACTCCAGAAGCAGAAGGAGATTCCAAAAAACCAGAAGCAATTATTCCCGGAGATTCGGATATTGTTTGCAGCAATGTTAACTTCCATTATGCGGGAAAAGTAGAATTACTGAAAAACTTTTCTCTCACGATTCCTGGGGGTAAAGTAGTTGCAATTATTGGTAAATCTGGTTGTGGTAAAAGTACTTTAGCGAAAATGATTGCTGGCTTATATCCTCCTCAATCTGGGAATATTCGCATTGACATTTATAATATGCAAGATTTAGCTTTAGAATCTTTCCGTCAGCAGGTGGTTTTAGTTCCTCAAGATGCTCATTTTTGGAGTAGATCGATTATTGAAAACTTCCGTTTAGGTTCTCCTCAAGTCACTTTTGAGCAAATTGTTAAAGCTTGTCGTATTGCTGGTGCTGATGAATTTATTAGTCAGTTACCTGACAAATATCAAAGCGTTTTAGGTGAATTTGGGGCAAATGTTTCTGGAGGACAAAGACAAAGGTTAGCTATTGCGAGAGCGATCGTTAATGACCCACCAATTTTAATTTTGGATGAATCAACTGCTGGTTTAGATCCAGTGAGTGAAACGCAAGTTTTGGAAAATTTACTCAGTCATCGTCGGGGAAATACCACGATTTTAATTAGTCACCGTCCTAGAGTAATTAATCGTGCTGATTGGGTAATTTATTTAGAGCAAGGACGATTAAAATTACAAGGTACTTTGGAAGAATTACGCGCCAAACGTGGAGAACATCAGGGATTTTTAAATCCTTAATTATTCAGGGAATGACGAAACAAACAACTATTTTGGGGTAGGTTTTTGCCTATCTCATTTTTTTATCGGTTCTTCCGTACTGGTGAGCCTAACCTACGGCACAATATAGGGAAGTCAACAATGGAGTATTTATGGCTAAGAAAGGTAAAAAGCACAATCTCCAATGGATCAAAGAAACCATCGAGTTAAAAGAGGATCACAACTGGAAATCAACGCCAGGAACTCGCATCTTTGTTGCGGGAAGAGGGGCGGTACGCTTTGATGTACCCCAAGATTGGCATTTTGAACCAGATACTAAGTCATTTCGATTTTTAGACAAAAAACCACCAAATGATGATTGTCGCTTAGAAGCTTCTTATAATTTACTTCCCCAAGGCGATTGGTCAGAATTTCCTTTAGTTCCCCTATTAAAGCAGATCGTTCGCGATGATGAACGGAATCCGATCGCACAAGGAGAAATCATCCAAATCAAACGTCAAACCGCCCGTGTAGTTTGGACAGAAATTAAATTTATTGACCCCAACGAAAACCGCGAAGCTTTTTCCCGAATTTGCATTGGTTTAGGTTCTGGCGTGCAATGCTTAATTACCTTTGATTTTTGGGCAGATCAAGCAGAAAAGCTAACTCCAGTATGGGATACAGTGATGAATTCTTTAGTTCTCGGTTTGTATATCCGCGATCCTCGCACAGGTTTTGCCTTACCTGATTAACTCAGTGTAAACCCTTAATAAAACTCAATTGATTTGTTCTCTTTTCATCATTTTTACCATTGACAAAATTTAACATCTTTGCTAGAGGAAATGTGCTATCTAATAATTAGAGGCGTATTTAACCTGGAGGCGTTATGTTTCTCAAACAGAAGCAAACCGGGGATTTGATTGAAGTATTGACGATCGTAGATCTCTATAACCCTTGTAAACCCGAAGTTACAGGTCAATCTCACTGCGGGGAAGAAATGCAAGAACCGGAAATCTTCCTGAAATCAGAATTGGTTTTTCCTTCCGGCGAACCTTTACCTATTTGTTGGGTAGACTCCCACTATAATGAAATTCCTCCGCGACCAGTTGCACTAATGGCAACCCCATAAATTGTAGGGTGCGTTAACGCAGTGTAACGCACCAAAAATTGTGATTTGAGTGTATTTCAAATCTACGTTTAACGCACTCTACAATTTAAAACAAAATATTAGTTGATGGTGCGTTACGGCTAAGCCTAACGCACCCTACAATTTTTTTTAAAGGTGGTTGAAGTCTAGCTTCCAACGCCAAGTTAGCTATTTTCCATTCATTTATAATAGAGTAAAGATTGCCAGGTTTCAATCCTTCTATGCACACACCCCAAACCGAACCAACAATGGAAAACTCAATATTAAACCTTTATGAAACTGACTTTTATGCCTGGACGCAGGAACAAGCAAAATTTCTCAAATTTCAGCAATGGAATCAGCTTGACTTGCCTAATTTAATAGAGGAGATTGAATCTTTGGGAAAACAACAGCGTGCAGAATTGAGAAATCGATTAAAGGTTTTAATCGGACATCTATTAAAATGGGAATTTCAGCCGGAACGACGAAGCCGTAGTTGGTTAATGACAATTCGCGTTCAGCGTCGCGATACTCAAGAATTACTGCAAGAAAATCCTAGTCTCAAACCTTATTTGCAAGAAACACTGAAAAAAATATATGAGAGTGGTAGAGATTTGGCTGTGGGAGAAACAAATTTGCCACTCAAAAGTTTTCCTGAAAATTGCCCGTATACGTTAGAAGAAATTTTTCAAGATGGCTTTTATCCAGGTGAAGTTGCGGCAGATGAATTAATGGAATAATGGCAAAGGTTTCGGTTACAGGTTACTGCAAATGTTATCTAAATCTCTTTGATAAACCTGTTGATACAAGGAAATTTTATGGTAAAGTTGAGTTTGAAGTAATAAAAACTAGTGAAAGTTAGGAATATTGTTAACCGCAGATAAACGCAGATGAACGCAGATAAAGATTAGATTAGCGATCGATCTGTTTGTTTGCCACGAAAATGACTCAATAAATCAGATTAAGCTGCTTTGTAAATCTTTGGTGCAGGAAGTGGTTCGCCAGTAGCTTCATAAGCCAAAATTAGCGACTCCAAAGCTTCAGTACCATTGGCAAAAGCTTCCTCATAAGTATCACCATGAGTCCGCCAACGCTGTCCGGGAAAATCAGGAAATCCTACTAAAAAGCAGTTGTCTTCATCAGACCATTGAATCAAAATTTGATACTTAAACTTCGTCATTTTTTACCGTAACTATGCAAGTAAGTTTGACTTTTCTTCTGGTTCTAAAATTAAGTAACCATCAACCGCTGACGATTCTGGCAATTCCTTAATCTTCTGCTCAAACTCAGATGGCATCATTTGCTGAGTTTCTAAAACTTCATATTGTGCCATGTAACCTTCTAAGACTGTACTTCTAGCAATCAGCTTTCTCATGGCAGGAATAACCATTTTTTGCTCTTTCTCTAATCCTATCCCGACATTTCTATTCAGACCAGATCCACCTCCTTTCAAAAAACCTTTTGAATACCAACATTCATTAATCTTAGTTCTTAATTCATCGATCCAAACATATCCCTTTTGGTCATCATATACAAAATCTAACCATTGCGTTAACTCTGAAACTGATACATTTTCAACAAAGTCACTGGCTAAAAAACGTTCAGGATAATCTCCTATTAATATGTTCTGTGCAACACGGTGGGCTTCTTTTTGCCAAAATGAGTTAGCTTCCTCTATTTCTTTATATGCAATATCTAGCATTCCCAATTCAGCAGTACAGCGAATTTGAGCGAGTGCAGTTAGCGCAAAGTATTCTTCCGCTGCCATAGCTGCCTCTATAGTATTTGCCTCTGATAACACTTCTCTATAACGCATATTTATTCTTGCTAGTGTAGAAACTCTCTACTACATCAAGAAGTATAGCACTTATGACAAGAATTTTCAGTCCACAAATAACAGTATCAGCAGCTTAATTGAAGCTGGCATAAGACAAAGATAAGATTAAAGTTTTGGTAATGAATTATCCAATGCTGTAAGCTTGATACTTATGTTATCCTTTTTGTCAATTCATTCTACTATGCTGACGCTTTAGGAAAGAATTGGATAATATTTGCTCATTTCTTTAATAGTAACAATCATGTTTGGTACTGATATCCTGTCCTTTCAAGAGTTTATGACTAAAGAACCTTTACCGTTAGCTACCATCCAAGCGTCGGTGTTTGAATTTTTGCGAAACCGTGACGATGTAGTAGTGTTTGGCGCACAAGCAGTTAATGCCTATGTAGGCGAACCGCGCATGACACAAGATATTGATTTGATGTCGATACGTGCCGAAGAATTAGCAGAAGAATTACGCGAATATTTAAGTCAGAAATTTTATATAGCTGTGCGCGTTCGAGAAGTTAAAGAAGGGCAAGGATATAGGATATATCAAGTTCAGAGTTCCGGCAATCGTCATCTGGTAGATCTTAGGAAAGTTAGGAATCTGCCAAATGCTCAACGCATTGAACAAGTATTAGTAATAGCCCCTCCAGATTTAGTTGCTAGTAAAGTAATCTCTTACTATCAGAGACGCGGAAAGCCAAAGTCTGGTACTGATTGGCGAGATTTGGCAATGCTATTATTGACATTTCCTGAATTAAAACAGGAGTCGAGTCAAGTGTTAAACTGTCTTTTAGTCGGAGAACCCAACGAGAAAATTTTGGAATTTTGGCAAGAAGTTGTTCAAATGGAGATTGAAGCAGAAGATGACGAATTTTAAGTATTTATTGTTTAGAATTGAAGTGAAGAAAGCACACTTTTTTTAAACTTTTTATGCAAACACCAAAACTTCTATAGATCCCCGACTTCTTGAAGAAGTCGGGGATCTATACCCACAATAGAGTAAAATTTGTTTACATACCGCCATTTGCTAACCAATCAATCCCATGTTTTGCGACTACCTCCAACTTATTCTCACCGCCCGTGTCTACGATGTTGCCCAAGAAACTCCTTTAGAATACGCCCCAAACCTTTCCAAGCGATTAAATAACCAACTGTTGCTAAAGCGAGAAGATATGCAGTCTGTCTTCTCTTTTAAATTGCGGGGTGCTTATAACAAAATGGCACAATTACCGCCAGATATTTTAGCCCAAGGTGTAATTGCGGCATCTGCGGGAAATCATGCCCAAGGTGTTGCTCTTGGTGCTAGTAAATTGGGAACAAAAGCAATTATTGTCATGCCAGTAACTACTCCGCAAGTAAAAGTTGATGCGGTGAAAGCTAGAGGCGGCGAAGTTGTTTTGTATGGCGATACTTTTGATGAAGCTTGTGGTTATGCGCGGCAGTTGGAAAGAGAAAAAGGGTTAACTTTTATTCATCCTTTTGATGACCCTCATGTGATTGCTGGACAGGGTACGATCGGCATGGAAATTCTGCGACAATATCAGAAACCAATTCATGCAATTTTTGTGGCAATTGGTGGTGGTGGGTTAATTTCTGGTATTGGCGCTTATGTAAAACGCATTCGTCCAGATATTAAAATTATTGGTGTGGAACCTGTGGATGCTGATGCAATGTATCAGTCTTTGAAAGCAGGTGAAAGGATAAATTTATCGCAGGTGGGTTTATTTGCTGATGGTGTTGCTGTGCGACAAGTGGGAGAGGAAACTTTTCGCCTGTGTCAGGAATATTTGGATGATATTATTTTGGTGAATACTGATGATACTTGTGCGGCGATTAAAGATGTTTTTGAGGATACAAGGTCAATTTTAGAACCAGCTGGTGCATTAGCGATCGCAGGTGCTAAAGCTTATGTTGAAAGAGAACAAATCGAAGGGCAAACTTTAGTTGCTGTCGCTTGTGGTGCTAATATGAATTTCGATCGCCTACGTTTTGTAGCCGAAAGAGCAGAATTAGGCGAACACCGGGAAGCTATTTTTGCAGTCACAATTCCTGAAACTCCCGGTAGTCTTCGCAAATTCTGCGAATGTATGGGAAGACGCGGTTTAACTGAATTCAATTATCGCATTGCTGATGAAAAAATCGCTCATATTTTTGTCGGTGTGCAAGTAGAAAATCTTGCCGATGCTGCCAAAATGGTAGAAACTTTTGAAGCGCATGGCTTGAAAACAATTGACTTAACAGATGATGAATTCACCAAATTACATTTGCGTCACATGGTTGGCGGACGTTCTCCACTTGCACACAATGAATTATTGTACCGTTTTGAATTTCCTGAACGTCCCGGCGCATTAATGAAATTCGTTAATTCTATGAGTCCGAATTGGAATATCAGCGTATTTCACTATCGTAATAATGGCTCAGATTACGGCAGAATTGTCGTCGGAATTCAAGTACCACCTAATGAAATGGCAGAGTGGCAAGCATTTCTTGATACCTTGGGTTATCGCTATTGGGATGAAAGCCAAAATCCAGCTTATAAGTTGTTTTTGGGGTAGGAGAAAAAGGCGATCGCACTCTGCATTCAAGCTGGCGATCGATCGCTTTTATCCTGGTGAATTTGCAAAAGATGATTTAAATAAAACACCTGTACCAAGGTGCAAAATGCAACTTGGTAGCAGGGATAACGCAAATTGACACTTCAGACGCTACCTGTAAAATCTCGGTGGGCAATACCCCCAACAAGCAAAGGTTGTGCGTAGTTATGCGTACTTATGCAAAAATTATACGAATTTGAGGGTAAAAAAGCATAAAAAAAAAGTTGTCTTCATCAAATTTTTATCATGGTTCCGAAAATTGTGTTAATAGTGTGAAGTTATGCTAGCAATTCCCGGTAAAAGTATACAGATTTAGAGTGTTTTTTTATACTGTTAATCCCAATTTTCAAAAGATCTATAACTTTGGGTTCTAAATAATGAGAAAATACTAAGATTGGCAATCATAAAAATAGTCGATTAAGTTATCATGGCTGAAATTCAGTTTTCTAGAGGCATCAATGAAGAAGTGATTCCCGATGTACGGATTACCCGATCGCGGGATGGTAGTAATGGCACAGCTACATTTTATTTCCAAAAACCGAAAGCACTCAGCAGTAGCAGTACCGAAGAAATTACCGGAATGTATTTAGTTGATGAAGAGGGCGAATTAGTAACAAGGGAAGTAAAAGCTAAGTTTATCAACGGTCAACCTGAAGCATTGGAAGCACTTTATGTTATTAGATCGGCTGCGGATTGGGATCGGTTTATCCGATTTATGAATCGGTATGCAGAAGAACATGGTTTAGGTTTGAACAAGTCAGAGTAATAAAATCAAAAACTAGAGGATGAGGTTAATTTTACTACTTCATCCTCCTTTTAGATGAGTAAAATTTATGAGAAACTTGCCACATCCCGATGAATCTAAACTTACAGTTAATTGTGCAGTAATTACAGTTAGTGATACTCGCACTGAGGAAACCGATCGCAGCGGAAGTTTAATCAAGAATTTATTACTAGATACTTGTCATACAGTAGGAGCTTACGCTATTGTCAAAGATGAACCAGCACAAATTCAACAGCAAATGCAAATTTTGAGTCAACGCTCAGACTTGCAAGCTTTGATTTTTAATGGTGGTACCGGGATTGCACCAAGGGATACAACTTATGACGCGATCGAACAGTTGCTAGAAAAAAGTTTGCCTGGTTTTGGGGAAATGTTTCGGTTTTTGAGTTATCAGGAAATTGGATCGAGAGCGATCGCATCTAGAGCAGTAGCAGGTATTTATCAAGGTAAACTGATATTTTCTGTTCCTGGTTCTAGTAATGCCGTAAAACTCGCTATGGAAAAATTAATTTTGCCTGAACTAGTGCATTTAGTAAATCAACTTAACCCTAACCTAGCCCAAAATTGACCTCAAAATTGATCGAAATTAGGCAAAGTATCAGCAATGAAACCAGAGAGAAAACGTCAAAAGAAATTCCGGTTTTGCGGGCAATTTTTGGCGAAGCGATCGTTGCTTATCAGTTTAGTTGGATTATGCTTAGTATTAGGAATTTTCCAACTATATAACAGTGCGATCTTATATAAATCTTCTCAAAAACCAGTAGGAGCTATTCTCGTGTTAGGAGGAAGTATTACCAGAGAAATTCATGTTTCTGAATTAGCGAAACAATCCCCCGAAATCCCCATTTTAATTTCTCACGGTTCCTTAGATCCTTGTATTTTACTGATATTTCAAAGAGCTACTGCTCCAATTGATAAAGTTTGGTTAGAAAAATGCGCCAACTCAACTTTTGGAAATTTCTATTTTAGTTTACCAATTCTCAAAGAATGGCAGGTAAAAAAAGTTAAAGTAGTTACTTCAGCAACCCATTTACCAAGAGCAATTTGGTTAGCACAAATTATGTTAGGTTCTCACGGAATTTGGGTCGATCTAGAAATAGCCACAGAAACTAAAGGCGTTCCTGCCAATCGGGAATCATTTTTGGTAACTATAGCAGATGTAGCTCGCGGGTTAATTTGGGCTGTGGTGAGTCAATTTTATGAACCAAAATGCACTGATTTAATCCCACTTTCCCAAGTTAACTTAAATGATTGGAAAACGAAAGGTTTTAAATGTGAAAGACAAGCTAATTTAGGTTATTAACTAGGATAAATGATATGAATAATCAGCCAATTCTGACAATTGTAACTCCGACTATTGGAAAATTTTCTAATTATTGGTTAGAACAATTATTGAAAATTCAAGGAAATGTTGAATTTGTCTTAGTTTATTACCCTAGTGTTCCGATTCCTCCTATAAACGATCCGAGAGTTAAAATATTGACTAGTCCCTACAAAGGAGAAATGATGCAAAGATTTGTTGGGTTACTCAATGCTACTGGTAAATATGTTTTAGCTTTAGATGATGATGATTTTGTACATCCTGATGTAGTGCATTTGACAACTCAGTATTTTGAACAATTTCCCGAAAGTTGGATTTTAAGGTTAAAAAAAGAGAATATTGACTTTAGAGATCAAGAACTGATTAGAAAAGATTGGGATGAAATTCTTGATGTTCGACGATTAGAGATTTGCAAGAAAACTCCAGAAAATCCTTATCCTTATCAGCAAGGCAATTACAAAGGTTTGTTAGAAATTCCAGTTGTTCCTTTAGGAAAAAAGCTGGATTTAAAATTCGCCTTATTGCCTTTTACAGGTAGAAAAGACAATTTAGGCTATCATTTTGAAAATTTCAATAATATAGTTTGGAAAAATAAATTAGTGCAACAAGCATTAGTAGATCTTTCTCAAACTACAAGATTATTGGGTGCAATTACCTGGATACCTTCATCAGGTTTCGATCGACTATTAGGTTTGTTTATTCAAGCTAAATACTACCAAAAAGATGCTATTATTGGGCATTGTATGCCTAAACCAGAACAAATCCGCTATGTTGATAAACCTCCAGAATTGAAACCCCCAAGATTTCATGTAATTTCTGATGCGTTGCTAGTTAAAAGATACCCGCAGTACGGTTATCTCTGGAATCTATTTTTAGAAAAACTATACGGTGTACCTAGAACTATGGCAAAAGCTCTTAAATGGCGATTGTTAAAAAAATAAAGTAATTTCGCGGATATTGTTGCAATCAATTTGGACAAGAAAGAGAGTAAGTTACAATGAACGCAGTTGAACTATCTCGCAATATGACAAATAACTTACCGCCAATTTATTTTTACTTACCTAATTGTGAAAAGTTGACAAACAATATGCTCGAAGATCCAGAGGTTTACTTACCTGGAGTATATCAAGATGGTGTTTATTGTTGGACTTTGCAAACATATCTTCGCCTAAAAGCGGATAATTTTCCTTGCCAACTAGTGGGAAAGATGCCTACCGAAGGAATTGTTTTAGCACATCGTTCATCTTTAACAGATAATTTTCAACCAGGAGCAAAAATTCTATTAGTTTGTATGTTAGCGGATAAAGCTCCTCATCCTAATGCTCAGATTCATGTTGTGTTGAATCGTGAGGAAGAAATATTTAAACATTCAGGAAAGATATGGCAGAGTGCTTATATGCCTCATTGGAGGCAGCCAGGGTTAATTCCTCGCGATGCTGCCAGAGGTGATAAATTTGAAAATGTGGCCTATTTTGGTCATGAAAGAAATTTAGCACCAGAGTTAAAAACAGCAGCCTGGAATGAGCAAATAGATGAATTAGGGTTAAATTTTCAGATAGTTAATCGCGATCGCTGGCATGATTTTAGCAATGTAGATGTAGTATTGGCTGTGCGGAGTTTCGATCGTCAATATCATACCAGTAAACCAGCTACTAAACTTTATAATACATGGCACGCTGGAATACCAGCAATTTTAGGTTGTGAAACAGCATATCAGGCTGAACGGAAAAGCGATTTAGATTATATCGAAGTAAGTTCGCTCAATGAAGTTTTACTGGCGCTTAAACGACTAAGAGACGAGCAAAATTTCCGTAATGCGATGGTGGAAAATGGGCGAATACGTAGTGAAGAAACTCAACCAAACAAGGTAGTTAAAAAGTGGCGTAATTTCCTCATTGAAAAAGCTGTTCCTGTTTATGAAAAGTGGTGTAATACTACTAGATGGAAACAGAAAATACTGTTTAAACAGCAATTTTTCTCCTTGAAAATGCTGAATGCTCGAATAAATTTGCAAAATCAAATTAGTTGCTTATTTTCCTGACTCCGAACTAGTTAAGATTTGATAGTTGTAACTTCTATCTATAGCTTTTCTCGTTTGGATGCGGTACATTTGGGGGCGGGTTTTGATTGGTATATCTTTCACTCTAGCAAGGATTTCAGCTAAACCCGCCCCTACAATATGTATACCTCACCATTATGAGAACTGCTATATTTCGGAAACACTAGTTCGAGAAACTACTGATTGAATAGTTGCTAGAGGAACTTCATAAAAATACTGGCGGCGGAATTGTTCTTCTTTCACTGCTGCTAGAAATTGGGCGATCGCCTCACTAGCTTTACTATCCAAATTTGATGATGGCAATTTATGATTATTAGTAATTTGAAATTGTCCATCCCAATTTGTTACCTGAAATCCCAATTTGGCTAAAGTTTCTAATCCCAAATATAAGCAAGTATCACTAATTCCTAATTTTTGTTGTAATTGATCTGGTGTCGCGCTTTTTCCAGTACGATTTAGATATTTAGCAATTCCTACTAACTCTTCCCAAATTTGATTAGGCGATACTTGTTTAGGAGGTGGATAAGCAATAGCTAACTCTTTATTAGTTTGCAATGCTTGACGAAACCATAACTGTAAGTCATCCCAATTACTTGGACATTCTCTGACAATTAAGGGTTGGTAATTGGGAGTTAATGGCGGAATTTCTGTATCTCGCCAGTCTAAAATTCCATCTGGTTGATATTGATTAACGTTATTGAATAAGTCAACATTTTCTGTGCAGGAACGCACAGCAATTAACCGCACTTCATAGCGTTTTTGGTAGGTATTGAAATCTAGTTCTGCGATCGCATCACAAAGCCCTTGAGGAATTTCATCTTTATAATGTCCCCACCAAATCCCTGGAAATCCAACTTTAGTTGAAGAATCTTTAATTAAAAAATTAGTTTTAATGTAAGTGACTTTATTCCCGATCGCATCTTTGATATTATAATTTTCCAAATTCTCAAACCAACAATTTTTAATCATTAACTGGGGAACAGGATTGCCCATACCACAAGGTTCTAAAACTTTCATTTCTCGAAATAACTCTTGACCTAAATCTGCCACTTCTACCACTAAATCTGCTGTAATTATTCGGTTTAATTTACTAGGGTCTGCGGCAATTTGTTGGCGCAATTGATGATTAATTGCTTCCGTAAATACGGGCAGGTTTTCCATAGCAAGACTCAAACCTGCGGCGAAAGGATGTCCGCCAAATCTATGCAATAAATGTGCTTGATCTTTGACTAATTGATAAAGGTCAATTTGATTAACCGAACGCGCCGATCCTCTAGCAAAATTAATTTTTTCTGGATTTTCTTCTGGTGTTTCTATACTTAATAAAATAGTTGGGCGACCTGTTTCTTGGGCAACTTGTCCTGCAACTAAACCTAAAACTCCCACAGGCCAACCAACTTCAGTCAGGACAATTATACTAGTAGTTGATAAGTCTAATTGAGCTAGTTTTTGCCAAACTTGTTTTTCGACATCTCGCTGTAATGCTTTGCGGCGAGAGTTAGCTAATTCCGTTTCTGAAGCTAATTTTTCTACTAGTTTTAAATTGCGACTAGTGAGCAATTCTACACAAAAAGTAGCATCTCCTTGAATGCGACTAACAGCGTTAATTCTTGGGCCAATACCAAAGGAAATATCAGTTGGTCGATCGCCACTTTTCTTGCAAAGTTCTAGCAATCTACCTATCCCCGGATGTCGCCTTAATTTAGGTGGTTTTTGTAAATCTGTTTGCAGTTTTTCAATACCCAATTTAGCTAAATATCGACAATCACCACTTAATTGAACTAGATCGGCAATTAACCCGATCGCCACTAAATCTAATAAATCTTCTAATGGTTCTTGTGGAACATTTGGCAACGTTTGATAAAGTGCTTCTACCAGTTTGTAAGCAACAGCAACACCCGAAAGATTAAATAATTGATGATCTGCTGGTAAATTCCGGGGGTTAATGATTGCAACTACTGGGGGTCTTTCGGGTAGTAAAGTATGATGATCGGTAATAATTACATCGATTCCTAACTTTTGGGAAAATTCAATTTCAGTTAAATTAGTGCTGCCAGTATCGCAAGTAACTATTAACTTAACTCCCTGTTTCGCTAGTTGTTCAATTCCTTGACAGTTCAAACCGTGAGATTCGGTAAACCGATTCGGAACGTAATAAAACAATTGCGTATTTTGCGGAAAAAACTGCCCTAAACCCTCCCATAAAACAGTAGTAGAAGTGATGCCATCAGCATCAAAATCTCCCCAAATGGTAACAATTTCTTGATTGTCTCTTGCTTTGAGCAATCTTTCCATTGCCCACCTCATTTCTTCGCCAAAAGCAAAGGGATTAGCTGGTTTATAAAAGTCAGGATTTAAATATTCTGCTAATTGCTTACCATCCCGAATTCCCCTTTGCCATAATAATTGAGCAGCATAATTACCTGATAATTCTGGGGCTTGCTGTTTAACTGCATTAATTAACCATTCTGGTGGTCGAACTGTTGGCTGAATTTGCCATTGAGGTTGCTGCTGAGGCATTTTTATTTCCTTAAATTTGGCTTTTAGCTATTAACTATTAGGGGAAATATTAGGATTATTTTCATCTGGTAAGTGATTATCACTTACCATTATTTTAGTGGCAGCTTCACTTACTGCTTCTGGGGTTTTAGTAGGTGGGCGACGGCGCGATCGCTTATATGCAGACCTCTCAGCTTTTTCCCGTTCATAAGCAATTAATCTGCCATAATATTCATGTTTACTCAAATTCATTGACAAAAAAACGTGCTGACGAGTATTACCAAAACCTTTGCGAGTAAAAAATTTGACTGCTGGCGTATTAGCTGGATCGGTATCTACCAACATAAAACGCACCCCATCTTCAATCATTCTTTCCACCAGTTTATCAACTAATTTGTCTCCCACACCTCGACGTTGAAAATTAGGATTAACTCCCAGCCAAATAATGTAACCATAAGTCCAGGTTGCTTTGTTAATTATTGTACCTAAAACAAAGCCTGCTAATTGTTCATCTATTTCCGCAACTAAACAATATTCTGGATCGGTATTGTAAAGTCCGATCACCTCCCATTCATCCCAAGTGCGATATAAATAAGGGTACAAATCGCTGGTAAAAACATCTTCACCTAAATGATATACCGGAGCAATGTCATCTATTTCCATGTTGCGGATATAGATCGAGTTATAGTTTTCCGCTTGATTCATAAATCAATGATGATCTGTTCTATTACTTAGCTTAAATCTATAATAGATTTAATTGCCTACCTTACTATCATACTCTGCTTTTGAACTATGAATAGCGTAACTTCATTATTAAATAATCTCCCTATTTCCCAATGGCAAACAGCTACATGGGAAGATTATCTAGCTGCTTATGAAGATCCTAACTTGGAATCAGCTAAAATATTTTTTTATGACGGCTATCTTTTAATTGAAATGGGTAACGAAGGAATTAACCACGCTAGATTTAACTCTTTGCTGACAATGATATTTTTCCTCTGCTTTAGCAGCAAAAGAGAACAAGCTTTTGACGATCTAGGAGGGTGCGTAATTGAGAAGCCAAATGTAGGTGGAGGTGCGCCCGATCGCGTTTTATACGTCGGTAAAGATTTCCCCCAATGGCAAAGAGGAGAACCACGAAAAATTAACTTAGATAAATGGCGTGTACCCGATTTAGTTTGTGAAATTGCCGATACAACTTTAGCCAATGATTTAGATGAGAAAAAACGTTTATATGCAGCTTTAAAAATTCCTGAATATTGGGTGGTAGATATTCAAGGTGCAAGAGTATTAGCCTTTAGGTTACAAGATAAGGGAAAATATCAAGAATGTGAATTTTCAGGAGTGATGGAAGGATTACCAATTTCTTTGTTATCGGAAACTCTGAAAATGTTAGTCCAAGGAAATGGAATGGCGGCGATGTGGTTTGCTCAACAAATTGCTGCTTTGGAGTGAATTTAGCTTTGCTATAATTAGAAAAATGTCAGCTTTTCAGGAAATCAAAATATGGTTTTACCGACAATTACTGAAGATATCATTTCTCTAGCCCCAGGGGATGAACTAATCCTCAGATTTAGAACTTGGCAAGATTACGAAACATTGTTAAAGCTTCGAGAAGATAAAGCTGGTTTGAGGATTCGTTATAATAGTAAAACCCAGGAAATTAGAATTATGTCACCGTTGCCAAGACACGCTAAGAATGCAGATTTACTTGCAGATTTGGTCAAAGCTTTATTGCGACATTTGGGGAAAGATTGGGACGCATTTACCCCAGTTACATTGAAGCGAATTAACCGCCAAGGAATTGAACCAGATTGCTGTTTTTATATAGACAATCGCGATCGCATTTTAGGCAAAGAACGCATTGACTTAGAAACAGATCCCGCCCCAGATTTAGCCATTGAAATTGACCTAACTTGCACCACTAAATCGGAAGATTATCAAGCGATCGCACCTGTAGAACTTTGGGTTTACCGTCAAAATCAATTATTAATTTATCACTTCGATTCCCCACAATATCAAGAATCCCAAATTAGCCGCTGGTTCCCTAATTACGATCTTAAAACTTTAATTCCGCAATACATCGAGCGAGGTTGGCAAATTGGTTCTAGCGTAGCACTGCGAGAGTTTGAAGAAGAGTTGCGATCGCTGTAAATAGATGGGAAATAGATTTCATACAGCAATTTCCACAATTTGATCTGTAGAAGCAATTGCTTCACGACTATTAGCAACTTCCAGCCAACCTTCAACAGCATCTTTTAAATTATTCGTCACCTCTTCTATGGTGTCTCCTTCAGTAATGCACCCTGGAAGCGCCGGAACTTCTGCCCAATATCCACCTTCTTCTGCTGGATGAATGATTGCTCTAATTTTCATCTGCTTATTGAATTATTTGTTAAGGATATTTTAGCAACTATCGATCTGATATGATGAATTATAAAGATAGCGATCGTGGTTAATTGCGCCATCTTTTACATCACATTCCACAGAATTTGTCCCTAAATCCCAACTAGAAGATGTTTTTTCAACTGAATTAGCATAAATTACTACCATAAATTGTTCAGGAGTCAAGACTACATTTCCGTATTCAAATTCTCCCACCAAATGAGAATTAGGAATTGCCAAATCGACGGCATAACCTTCCGGGTCTTCATAGCATTCTACAATTGTTCCTTGGGTATTTTGGGGAATAATTCGATCGTCAAAATCGGCAGGAACATCACTATCAGATCCAAATTTGCGTTAAATTTAGCGGATGGTGCGTTATTAACACACCCGACAATAAAGCACAATCGACAATTAAATCATGAATAGAGAAATTAACCAGTCTTTAACAGCAGAAAACTCGGAAATTAAACTCTTAGTTCTCGACATTGATGGGACGATCGCCGGAGAATCCAATCAAATTACCGAAGCTGTTAAACAAGCAGTAAAAGCAGTGCAAGCTAAAGGCGTAAAAGTGGCGATCGCTACAGGCAGAATGTACTGTTCCGCCTTACGCTTTCATCAAGATATCAATTCCGATCTGCCACTAATGGTTTATCAAGGAGCACTAATCAAAGATCCTGGCACAGAAAAAGTTTTACAACATTTACCAGTATCTAAAAATATGGCATTGCAGCTATTAGATTACTTTGAACAGCCGGAATTGCGATCGCTCCTTTCCGTCCACTTTTATATCAACGATCGGCTTTACGTCCGAGAAATCACCCCAGAAACCGAAATTTATGCCGGACGTTCCAACATTCAACCAATAGCAGTGGGTGACTTGCGAACAGTTTTAGACACCGAAAATGAACCGACAAAAGTATTAGCATTAAGCGACGATATCGAGGTGATCGAACGTCTTTTAGGCAGTCTCAGGCAACAATACACCCCAGCAGAACTTTACCTTACTACATCTGTATCTACCTTTTTTGAAGCGACTAACCCTGGGGTAAATAAAGGTGCAGCTGTGCGTTACTTAGCTGAAGAAATCTTAGGATTGGCAGCTAGCAACGTCATGGCAGTGGGTGATAACTTCAATGATGTAGAAATGCTCGAATATGCAGGTATTGGCGTAGCGATGGGTGGTGGCCCTGCGGAGGTGCAAGCGATCGCCCATTGGGTAGCCCCTAGCGTTGAAGAAGATGGGGTAGTCGCTGCGATCGAGAAATTCATTCTCTAAAAAAACCCCTGAAATCAGAAAGAGAACCGACGACTGGCCGTGTTTCGTCTCGGTTCTCTCACTGGTTCGCTCCTCACACATCTGTAACTATACAGGAGCTATTTTAATTTGTCACCCCTTTTAAGGAAATTTTCATTCTTTGGGCAGATCTGCCACTACAATTCCCCAGGTGCTGGAATGCCTAAACCTTCTTCTAGCAGCATTTGCAGCATTGTTTGGGTAGCCAAAAGTAAGCCGAGTCTTGCTTGGGCTAATTCTGGCGTTTCTGTCTTGACTTCGCCCCAAATGCGGCATTGACTGTAAAACTTTTCCCAAGAGAGGCTAATTTCTGAAGCGAATTTTTCCCAACTAGGATTTTTTGATGATTCAGGACAGTACAGCGTATCTAACGCAGAAAGTAGCTGAGAAATCAAGTTGCCTTCTGCTGGATGGGTTAATCGCAACTCTCCCTTTTCATTTAACCAGGGAATCGCTTCAGGTGCGATCGCTCCTCCCCATGTTCCCTCTCTCGCCGCCAAACGCAGCAAAGAACAGCAACGCGCATGAACATACTGCACAGAGAATACTTGGGACTGGGGACTGGGGACTGGGGACTGGGAAGAGCTAGGCGAGGAGGTGGAGGAGTTTTGAGTTAACAAGTTTTCCTGCTCCTCTGCCAAACTCTGCAACCAAGTGACTATTCCTAAGTCAGTTAGTTGCAAGTGCAACCAACCTGGAGGTACTACTTTGAGTGCAAAATATTTTTTGGGATTGGCAGACAATTCTTGACTTGATAAGTAGGAAAACCGATCGGCAATTTGGGTAGCAATATCTATTGGTGATGTTTCCCAAGATTGAGATAGTTGGAACGCGATCGGACAAATGTAAAGTGTTCTTGTGTTTTCCTTTACTTTGGTCAACAAAAGACTACCTTTTGTAACTAAGTTTTCTCTAGTCTGACTACATTTTTTTGTCAATCTTGAAGTATGCAAATCACTCTTTCGGGTGATGAAACTCGGTTCATAAGCCAAAGGTATGGGAAGTATTAAATTTTGCTGATATGCTACCCTAGTAATTGTTCTTTGCAGCCAGAACAGTAGAAAGGTTCTAGCTGCGGGGAACTTAGTTGCTGGTAAACTTAGATTCATCAACCCTCAAGGATTACCGAATGTTTAACTTTTATCTTTGCCATCTATCCACGGATATAGATTGCGTAAAATATAACAAATACAAAACTTTAATTACAGACTGATTAATTAATTGTAAAGTATCCTTTATTACTATAAATATCTAGTAAAACTTATATAAAGATAGTATGAATCAAGCTTGGTCGAAGAGATCATTTTGACTAAGTTTGAACAGTAAAATCTCCCCCAATGGCAAAGGTAATAAGATTAATCTTTAGTTGACACGCAAGCTTATGCTCCCACAATCTGTTTCTTTAGAACCCAACACTTTAAATTCTGAAGCATTACGTCCTGAACCCGCACGTCCATTTCTCACATGGCAACGCATTCTCGACTGGGCTAATGAACACTATCGCTGCCGGACTTTTAGCAAAGATGAAAAAATTCCGGCTCGTCCGGGACTACTTTACTTAGTGCAGCGAGGTGCAGTACGAATGGTCGGAGTTGCTCAAGTTAGTGCAACTCATCGCAATCAAGGCGCACGCGCTGTTGCTAATCTGAATCAAGAAGAAGCTTTTTTAGGTTTCGTTGGTGCTGGACAACCTTTTGAGATCGTAGCTCAATCGCCATTTACCTTACATAGTTATGCTCACATTGACCAAACTTCAGTAATTTGGATGTATTGGCACGATTTAGATAATTGGCCCCATTTTCGCCGGGAAGTCTTGGACGCATTTCGCTATCAGCACCAGCGGAAATTGCTCTGGTTGAGTACTTTGGGACAACGCCGGACGATCGATCGCCTGTTAGGATTCCTCACCTTATTAATTGAAGAATACGGCGAACCAGCAGAACAAGGTTACACTCTACCTTGGACCTTGACTCATGCTCAAATTGGTAGCGCCATCGGTTCGACTCGCGTCACCGTTACCCGCTTGATGGGTAAACTACGGCAACGAGGATTAATTCTCACCCAAGATGATAACCTGATCTGTTTACCTGCGGATATGGCATTACGTCGATAACAAGTTGTTATTGGATGGTGGGTTCGCTAAAGGGTAGTAACTAAACAATTTTTAGACTCCTTTTATCCCTCCATCCCTTCATAACTTAATTGGCAACGAAGATGCAGTAAGAAGCGGCATTTGCAAAGTAAAATTTGTGCCTTTTCCTAGACAGGATTCTAGGGTAATCGAGCCCCCGTGAAGTTCGGCTAATTTTCGAGCGATCGCTAAACCCAAACCAGTTCCCGAAAATTGCCGAGATAACGAAGTATGAATCTGAGAAAATGGAGAAAATAGTTTTACTTGATCGCTGGGATCGATTCCAATACCAGTATCCCAAACTGTAAAATTCACCTTGTCACTAGTGCAGTTATTAACAGTTTCGCGAGAACGGTACACTCTTAAACCAACACTTCCTTTGGGTGTGAACTTTACTGCATTGCTGAGCAAGTTAATTAAAATTTGTTTCAGGCGAATCGGATCGGCAACTAAGTATTCTAAATCGTCAGCTATCTCTACTTCTAAAGATAAACCTTGAGCGATCGCTCTTTCCCGAACTAAAGTCACAGCATTTTCTGTAATTTCATTAATAAATACAACTTGCAGATCTAACTCCAAACGTCCAGCTTCAATCCGAGACATATCGAGAATATCATTAATTAACTCCAGCAAATACTGCCCGCTGCTGTAAATTCGATCGACATATTCCTTTTGTTTTTTGTTAAGGTTGCCAAAACATTCCTCAAGCAACACGCTAGAAAAACCCATAATTGCTGTTAAAGGTGTGCGTAATTCATGACTAGTGTTAGCAATGATTTCTGCTTTTACCCGGTTCAAAGTTGACAATTCTTGATTCTTTGCTTCCAAAAGTTGCAACTGACGAGATTGGCGAATTGCTAAGGTACATTGATTTGCTACCTGTTCAATCAAGCGAACTTTATCTTGACTAAAGCGATCGGGTTGAGACTGTAACAAAGCAATTGCCCCAATTAAGCCTTGGGTGTCCCAAATTGGACTAATTAAAACTATATTTACTATTGTTTCGGGCTGAATATTGTTGAGGTTAATTAAACTGCGATAAGTTTTTCCCGCCAACAATGCAGTACAACAATTTTTTGGTAATTCTTTCAGTAATAAACTTTTTCCTACTAAGGAAATATCCTGATTAATCATCAAAGAAGATAGTTCATCTTGAAAATATTCATGCTGTATTTCTAATACTTCTTCCGCTGCTTGAAATAGCATCGCACAACAACCATCAATTTCTAAAGCTGTGACTAATCCTTCTACAGCTGTTTGTAAGATTTGCTCTTCTTTCAACTCTTGGCGGAGTGATACTGTTAACTTACGAATTAGTTGTTCAAATTGTAGCGATCGCTTTAAAGTTAAGGTTCTTTCTTTGACTCTTTCTTCTAATTCTTGAGTGTAAGCTTGCAATTGTTGTACTAAACTTGCTTGCTCAAAAGCGATCGCCATTTGATTCGCCACCGCTTGCACCAACTGTCTTTCATCTTCCGTCCATTGTCTAGGTATGCGACACTGATGAACAATCAACAAACCCCAAAGTTTCCCATAATCCAACTTCAAATAATTATCTTTCCGTTGTTGAATCGCCGCTACTATAATACTTCGCACTTCCATTTCTTCCAGCATTTGGTGATAGCATTCCGACATCTCTTCAGTGCGAACATCTATACTATGCCAAAGCCTACCTTGACTATAAGCTTGTAAATAACGTTGGGGAATACAATCTGCGGAAAAACTCTGACCTTTAATAGCTTTGTATGCTGGATTAACTGCTTCCGATATACAAATACCGCTACAATCTGATTGCAACTGATAAGCTACTACCCGATCGGAATTCAACGCAGTTTGTAATTTTCTCACCCCAATTTCGAGAATCTGAGGAAAATTAAAAGTACTGCGAATCGTCGCCGCAATCTCACTTAATAATGCTTCTCTTTCCCGTCTTTGTTGAATCTCTTTTTCCGCCTCTAAGGTATAGCTTAAATCTTTCACAAACACCAACAAATAGCTATCCTCAGCTTCTAATTCTCCCCTCAGAAAAATCGTTACTTCTGCCCAGACGATCGCTCCATTACGACAGATAAACCGTTTTTGTAAAGGAGATTTTCCTAAGACAGCACCATTAATTAACTGCTGAATAAATTTCATTTCATCAGCAAAATCATCTGGATGAGAAATTGTCCGATAATCTAAACGACGTAACTGTGCTTCCGTATAACCAATTAAATTACTCATCGCCGGATTAGCTTTGAGAATCCCACCATCCAAACTCAGGTATAAAATACCCCCAGGCGATTCCCAAAACAGGATATCCTCCTCCTTAGAAATTTCCTTCTGAGCGAGAATAGGAAATCGAAAATTGGTAAGTTTTCCCTTTTCTAACTCTTTCCATCCTCGATTTGCCATGTTTAATTCTCCATACCTGGATTGAACAGCAGCATCTTTGACTAATGGTAGCAATTGTAACCCTAAGTGCTGCAATAAAATGCTGTTGTTAATTAAACTTTGCGCTCTTAATATTTGAATCAAGTATCCTGATCGCCAATTAGTTTTTGTACTTGATTGATTGCTTTAGCTATCTATACAAATCATCTTTATATTCGATCGTTAAGTTTCTCAGACGAGTTTCACTTAACGGACAGGCACAAAACCAGCTTTCTTTATGAGATCCTGACCGTAACTAGTCAGCAAAAAATTTGCATAAGCTTCGCCAGCTTGCTGTTCTCTTTGACCATTTTGTTTCACAATTACAAACAAACTGCGCGTTAACGGATAGCTACCTTGCTGAAATGCTTGTTGGTTTAACTGATTACGTCGATCGGGACACTTAGACAAAGGTACAAAAGGTTCTTGATAAGGTGCGATAAACTCGCCTTGTTTGCGACCTATAGGTATTGATTTAACAGTACACTGCGGCACTACCTCTGGTGCAGAAGCGTAATAAATTCCTCCCGGAGTATTAGCCACTTTTCGTAACGCTTGAGTTGTCGTGCTAATCAGTTCCACATTGGTAGGAAAATCTTCCCGCTTAATAATTTCTTCTAAAAACATATCTACTGTTCCACCAGAACCTTTGGGGCGAGAAAAGGGTTTAATTGCCAAATTTGGGCCACCTAATTCTTGCCAATTAGTAATTTTGCCAGTGTAAATAGATCTTAATTGGTCAACAGTTAATCCTGAAATATTCAAGTTTGGGTTAACAGCTACCGCTAAACCATCAATAGCAACAGTAATTTGTTGCAAGCGAAAACCGCGTTGTTGTGCTTGCTCATATTCTTTGTCAGATAGGGGTCGAGAAGATTGAGAAAAAGCTATTTGACCATTGAGTAACATTTTAATTCCAATGCTGGAACCGGGGGGACTACCGATCGGGTCAACATAGCGCAGTCGAAATTCCGGTCGCGCCACTTGAATTGCCGAGTCTACTAATAATCGAATTGGTGCCCAAGAAGTACTACCTCCATAGTTAAATAATCCAGAAGGTACATTTTTCACTTGGGCAAAGTCATTACTTAAATTTGAGTTTTGAACAGGGGAACTATCCGGTTTTTGTTGATTAAAATTGTTAATATTAAAACCGAAACTTTGAGTCAACCACCAAGCAATTGCACCAAGCAATCCTAAAGTGATTAATAAGGCAAAGATTAAAGTTACTGTTTCGTTTTTTTGTGACATAGGAAACTATTTAATTATAAATTGCCAACTATTAACACTTAAAAAAACCGGGAAATCACTTTGTAAATTAACTGAAATAAAGTAGTAATAGCGATCGCCAGCAACCCCACTAAAATTGGCACTCCAATTATAAGTCCTACAGGTTGACTACGCAACAGGAACCAAACCAAAGCTAAGGTAATTACAGAAATAATTAATAAATCAAACTTTTCAATAACTCGGCGATTTTGAGCAAAAATTAACCCAGCCAAAATCATTCCCCATAAACCCATACTAACACCTGCTGAAACAGGTAAAAAACGTAAAGCTATCAACAGCAAACCTCCTTCAAAACCAGTAAATGCTGCTCCTGCTAGCACTTCCCACAACCGAAATTTTTTTCGAGGTAACGATGCCGCTAAAGGGGATGCCTGTTGAGAAACAGTGGGATTTGGCAGTGGTTGAATTGTGAGTTTTGTTGGTTGATTTTGAATCGGTGTAGCAGCAGATTTACTATTAAGTTCAGCGAGGACTTCCGCTGCTGAAGCAAAGCGTTGATAGGGTGCAGGTAAAAGCATTCGGTCTAAAATATTAGCCAAGCGATCGTTCACCTGCACATAATTTCGCCACTGCCATTGATTGTTGTAAGAATCATATAATTCCTCTGGATATCTAGCAGTAAGTAAAGTTAAACAAGTGACAGCAAGAGCGTATAAATCTGTCGCTGGGTAAACTTGAGTACCAGTTATTTGTTCTGGAGGAGCAAATCCTGAAGAATAAATTCCTGTTGATTTTTGAGAGCTTTCAGAATTAGGTACATTGGTTACTTGTTTAACTGCGCCGAAATCTAACAAATACAAACATCCTTGGCGATCGCGCATGATATTAGAAGGCTTAATATCGCGGTGAATCGTGCCTTTTTCATGTACAAACTGCAAAACTGGGAGAATTTCCTGCAAAATGTCTTCCACTTCATTTTCAGAAAAGTTACCCTTTTGTTTCAGTTCCTCTTCTAAAGTTTGACCGTTGATAAACTCTTGTACCAAGTAAAAAAATCGGTCTTCTTCTCCAGAATTTCGATTTTGAATGGTTAACTCAAAATAAGCGTATAAATCTGGAATTTGCGGATGTTGATTTCCCAATTGTTCTAAAACTTCCGCTTCCCTGGCAAATAAATTTTGAGCAATTTGGAGTTGTTTAGGAGTTAAGTTTCCCGCAGGGCGAAACACTTTTACCACACAACTACGCATAGTTGGGGTATCGCGATCGCGTGCTAAAACCGCTATCCCAAAACCTCCTTTTCCCAACAATTTTCCAGGTAAATAACGATCTCTTAAGATCAACGGCATCCCACAAGTAGTGCAATACTTTTGGGACACTCGTTTCAGAACTATTAAATCATCAAGTTCCGCGAAACTATTCCGAGGACGAGAACAACCTGGACGGGTGCAGTAAAGTTCCATAAAAGTGCATGGTTTATTGTAGCTTTCGGCAACCGTAAACAAAAACTAAGTACCATTAGCCGGAACAGTTTTACCAGTTTCGGAAACTATCGGGTTTTTGTGAGAATTAGCCATATTAGTAGTCGATTCTACTATTTCCTTGCTCCAACCAGGCATAGCAAACAAAGGTAAAATTTCCTGACTAAAAGCTTCTGCTGCTTTAGAACGGTAACGATGAGGATTAAAAATTACCGACAGCATTCGTTTTACCACTACTTCATCAATTTTGGATCGATGGATAATTCCCATTTGTAACTCTTTTTCGATCGCCGAAATTGAAACAAAAGCCGCACCTAACCCCGACTGTACAGCATTTTTAATTGCCTCAATGGAATTAAGTTCCATTTCAATTTTCAACCTGCGAGTATCAATCCCGCAACGAGTCAGTACTTGATCGATTACCTTACGAATTGTCGATTGAGAATCGAGAGCAATAAAATTGAGCTTGTACAAATCTTCTTTGTGAATCATTTCCAACTTTGCGAAAGGATGAATCACGGGAATAATTAACGCCAACTCATCCTCCACATAAGGTTGAATTTGTAAAGACTCATGTAACTCTGAGGGAATTTCGCCGCCAATAATTGCCAAGTCAACTTGTCCATTAGCCACACTCCAAGCAGTGCGCCTCGTCGAGTGAACGTGCAATTGTACCGAAACATCTGCATACCTTTGGCGAAACATTCCGATCATTCGAGGTAACAGGTAGGTTCCAGTAGTTTGGCTGGCTCCCACAATCAGAGTACCACCCTGAAGATTCTGCAAATCCTCAATTGCACGACAAGTTTCTTCGCAAAGAGAGAGAATTCTTTCGCCGTAGCTGAGCAAGAGATGTCCTGCTTCGGTTAATTGTGCCCTGCGCCCACCGCGATCGAACAAAGGTACATCCAGTTGCCTTTCCAAGTTTTGCACCTGTAAACTCACGGCAGGTTGGGAGACATACAGACTATCTGCGGCGCGTTTGAAACTTCCCTCAGCGGCGATCGCTTTGAGAATACGCAACTGATCTAAAGTAAAAGGAAGGTCGGTCATACGGCTAAACCTGAATGTGAAAAGGAGCCAGAAGACGACAAACCCGGTAAATTTGGGTTTGACTCAAACGCTTAATTACTAATACAGTTTAGAGATCTTAGGCACAAATATGAAGTAATACTGCCCAAGAAAAAGTCTTCTAAAAGTAATTTCTGACATGGTTTGTACTGTAATTAACTCGATTGATATTTCTTCAAACTTTGTAATGTTATTTACCTGGTTTACTCCCAGTCACGGAATCATCCTGGGATTGTTGTTAAGTTTTGCGATCGCTCACAGTGGATTAGCAGCATTGCGTCCTTGGGGAGAAAAATTAATTGGCCCTAGAATGTACCGCATATTATTTGCCCTAGTCAGCTTGCCCCTAGCCAGCGTGTTAATCATCTACTTCTTCAACCATAGATATGACGGACTACAGATGTGGCAGGTTCAAGGAATACCGGGAATCAAACCCTTAGTTTGGGTTTTATCTGCGGTATCTTTCCTCTTTCTCTACCCTGCAACCTTTAACCTACTGGAAATTGCCGCCATTCAAAAACCAGAAGTACACCTCTACGAAACAGGCATCATTCGGATCACCAGACATCCCCAGATGGTCGGACAGATAATCTGGTGCATAGCTCACACCATCTGGATTGGTACCACTTTTACCCTAGTTACGTCAATCGGTTTGATTCTACACCATTGTTTTGGAGTCTGGCATGGGGATCGCCGACTACTAGCCCGTTACGGCGCAGCCTTCACCGCTGTTAAAGAAAGAACCTCGATCGTGCCATTTTTAGCGATCGTCCAAAAAAAACAAACCCTCAAATGGCAAGAATTTCTCCGCCCCGCCTATCTAGGAGTCGCCGCCTTCATCCTCCTCCTTTGGTGGGCCCATCCGCTGTTAATTAACGCCACCGCTAGAGTCGCCTGGTAAGGAAGGAGGCAGAGGGGCAGAGGGGCAGAGGGGCAGAGGGAGTTTTTCCCTAACCCCAGTCCCCAGTCCCCAGTCCCCAGTCCCCAGTCCCCAGTCCCCAAACAAGTAAATTTCTTAACTGAAAACTCATAACTCAAAACACATAAATTTAGCCCAGCCCTTAGTTTCCTGGCACTTGAATCAGATATACCGATCCCCAATCCTTAAATTGCTTATCAAAACTTCTGAGTCAGACGATCCCGAATCGATGTAGCATGATCCCAAGACAGATAAAAAAAATCTATAAGTTATCATCTTGAGGGTCATGGTACTGTCAGTTAACGAGCGGACGTTTACACCAGAAGTTTTAGAATCTCCCACACCAGTACTGGTTCATTTTTGGGCTCCTTGGTGCGGTTTGTGTCGTCTGATTAACCCCCAGTTGACTCGCTTTCAGATAGAATCGGCAGGCAAGTTTAAATTAGTAGACATCAACGCTGATCAAAATTTCAAATTAGCGAACACCTATCGACTAAGAACTCTGCCTACCCTAATGTTGTTTGAAGCAGGTCAAATTCTCTATCGCTTTGAGCATTTTCGGGGGAGAGACGACCTGGATACAGCATTAGAATTGATTTTGCAAAGCTATACAGAATCTAGTAACTATCAATTGCTAGAACCTCTCGGATGTCCTACTAATTCATGAGGAGATCTCTTGCTTAAAGTATTCAGTACAGCTAGATCAAGTAACCGAATAGTTACCAGCTTAAGTGGAAAACTTAGAAGAAAGTTAGGGACAAATTTTCACCTCTGCTTTCTGTGATTTCCGCAACAGGATGTACCATACGGCCTATTTCCCAAGAAAGGTTTTTTGTGAACCGGGCTACCAATTGTCTGAATTTTTCCTTAAGCCAACCCGGATTTATCGGTGTTGGTTATTTTATTGTGAGATGAACCGATCAACTGTGTGTCACAATTGTTCACAGTTTGAGCAAAAAGTTAAATAATTTAAAGTAGGCATCAGTGATGGAACTGATATATCAGTATGCTTGGCTAATACCCGTCCTGCCACTGTTGGGGGCGATGATAGTCGGCATCGGGCTGATTTCATTTAGCAAATTTACCAACCAACTGCGACAGCTAAACGCGGTGTTTATCGTCTCCCTGCTGGGAGCCGCAATGACTCTCTCCTTTGCTTTACTCTGGAGTCAATTTACTGGTCATCCAACCTACACTCAGACTCTAGAGTGGGCATCGGCGGGAAATTTTCACCTGTCGATGGGTTATACGATCGACCACCTAACAGCAGTAATGCTAGTGATTGTGACCACAATAGCCTTCCTCGTCATGGTCTACACCGACGGCTACATGGCACACGATCCGGGGTATGTTCGCTTCTATGCTTACCTCAGCTTGTTTAGCTCCTCGATGTTAGGTTTGGTAGTAAGCTCCAACCTGATTCAGGTATATATCTTCTGGGAACTCGTCGGAATGTGTTCCTACCTGCTGATTGGTTTTTGGTACGATCGCAAACCAGCAGCAGACGCTTGTCAAAAAGCCTTCGTCGTTAACCGAGTCGGCGACTTTGGCTTATTGTTAGGCATACTCGGTTTATATTGGGCAACCAGCAGCTTTGATTTCGTCGAAACAGGCACACGCCTGCAAGCCGCAGTAGAATCTGGACAATTAGCCGCTGGTTTAGCTGCATTGCTCGCTATTTTCGTGTTTATGGGTCCAGTGGCAAAATCTGCCCAAGTACCCCTGCACGTTTGGCTACCAGACGCAATGGAAGGCCCAACCCCAATTTCCGCATTAATTCACGCTGCGACAATGGTGGCAGCGGGGGTATTCCTAATTGCCAGAATGTATCCCGTTTTTGAAGGCATCCCTGTGGCAATGAATGTCATTGCCTGGACAGGGGCTGTAACCGCCTTCATCGGGGCAACAACCGCAATTACTCAAAATGACATCAAAAAAGGCTTGGCTTATTCCACCATGTCTCAGCTAGGGTACATGGTGATGGCGATGGGAGTGGGTGCTTACAGTGCTGGACTCTTTCACCTCATGACTCACGCTTATTTTAAAGCGATGCTGTTCCTCTGCTCTGGATCGGTGATTCATGGCATGGAAGGAGTAGTTGGTCACGACCCAGCTTATGCTCAAGATATGCGACTAATGGGCGGTTTGCGGAAGTTTATGCCCATTACCGCGATTACATTTTTGATTGGCACTTTGGCAATTTCCGGGATTCCTCCTTTTGCCGGATTTTGGTCAAAAGATGAGATTTTAGGTTCTACTTTTGCGGCTAATCCGACTTTGTGGGTAATTGGCTGGATTACTGCCGGAATCACTGCCTTTTATATGTTTCGGATGTACTTCAGCACTTTTGAAGGTAAATTCCGCGGTCATAGTGCAGAGGTGAAGAACACGATTAAGGCGGAAGTTCTCCAAAGCCAAGGTTTAGTTTTTGGCCCTGGGGCGATGAATCCTCAAGAATTGACTCTTGTGGAAGCTGGAGGTCATGATGACCATGAAGCACATGAAGGTCATGGTCATAGCCATGAACCTCATGAGTCACCAATTACCATGACCTTGCCATTAATGTTATTGGCAATTCCTTCGGTGTTTGTTGGTTTAGTAGGAACACCATTCCACAATTACTTTGAAGAATTCATCCATCCAGCGAGTGAGTTAGTTGCGGAAGTACCCGCAGAAGCGGCACAAGAAGGTTTTACAGAATTCCTGATTATGGCAGGTAGTTCTGTGGCAATTTCTCTAGTTGGGATTGTTTTGGCTTCGCTGATGTATTTGGCAGGTAAAATTGACCCAAGTGCGATCGCAGCTAAAATTCCCTCACTCTACAAAATTTCCAAAAACAAATGGTACTTTGACGAAGTTTATGATGTCCTCTTCGTTCAAGGTAGCCGTCGCCTAGCTAGGGCAGTGATGGAAGTAGACCTAAAAGTAGTAGATGGCGCAGTCAACTTAACAGGTTTAGTCACCTTACTTTCCGGCGAAGGTCTGAAATACTTTGAAACCGGAAGGGCACAATTCTACGCCCTCATCGTTTTCGCCGCTGTCTTAGTCGGTGTCATCGCCTTCAGCGTCACTTAGGGGCAGAGGGGCAGGGGGGCAGAGGGGCAGGGGGGCAGGGGGGCAGAGGGGCAGAGGCGAGGAAAACTCTAAACTACCCCATCTCCCCAGTACCCAGTACCCAGTACCCAGTACCCAGTACCCAGTACCCAGTCCCCAGTCCCCAGTCCCCAGTCCCCAGTCCCCAGTCCCCAGTCCCCAGTCCCCAGTCCCCAGTCCCCAGTCCCCAACCCCTAAAGTCTGGAATTAAAACCAAAGAAATAGGCAAAATTGCTAAGTTAATGCGGAAAATGATATGGGCGATGTAGGATGGGCATCTTGCCTATCATCCTTAGTCCAATCAAAATCACTGTTTAACTGACTTGATAGCTCAATAATATTGACTCGCAATGAATACAGCTAATTTTCCTTGGCTGACAACGATCATACTGTTTCCGATCGCAGCATCCCTACTAATCCCCTTCATCCCTGATAAAGAAGGGAAAACAGTACGTTGGTATGCCTTAATTATCGGGCTGCTCGATTTTGCCCTGATTTCCTACGCTTTCTACACTGGGTACGACTTAAATGAACCTGGCTTACAACTGTTTGAAAGCTATGCTTGGGTTCCCCAAATTGATTTAAATTGGTCAGTGGGCGCAGATGGACTCTCGATGCCTCTCATCTTACTGACTGGCTTCATGACAACGCTGGCAACTTTAGCAGCTTGGCCTGTAACTTGGAAACCAAAGCTGTTTTACTTCTTAATGCTGGCAATGTACGGTGGACAAATAGCTGTGTTCGCCGTCCAAGATATGTTGCTGTTTTTCTTAGTGTGGGAATTGGAATTGATTCCAGTTTACTTACTACTGGCAATCTGGGGCGGGAAAAAGCGTCTCTATGCCGCTACCAAGTTCATTCTTTACACGGCTGGCGGTTCGCTATTTATCTTAATCGCAGCTTTGGCGATGGCGTTTTACGGCGATACCGTTTCTTTCGATATGCGTACTCTCGCCGCTAAAGACTTCGCTATCAACTTCCAATTGTGGATGTATGCGGCTTTCTTCATTGCTTACGCCGTCAAACTGCCGATTATTCCTTTCCACACTTGGCTGCCAGATGCCCACGGCGAAGCTACGGCACCAGTACATATGCTACTCGCTGGGATTCTCCTGAAAATGGGCGGTTATGCCTTAATTCGGATGAATGCTCAAATATTACCTGATGCCCATGCGGTATTTGCCCCAGTGTTGGTAGTTTTGGGCGTGGTAAATATTATCTACGCTGCTTTGACTTCTTTTGCCCAAAGAAACTTGAAACGGAAGATTGCTTACTCTTCAATTTCTCACATGGGTTTTGTGACAATTGGGATTGCTTCCTTTACCGATTTGGGTTTGAGTGGAGCAATGTTGCAAATGGTTTCTCATGGTTTAATTGGGGCGAGTTTGTTCTTCTTGGTAGGGGCGACTTACGATCGAACACACACCTTGATGTTAGATGAAATGGGTGGTGTTGGTCAGAAAATGCGGAAGATGTTCTCCATGTGGACTGCTTGTGCTTTGGCTTCTTTGGCATTGCCGGGAATGAGTGGTTTTGTGGCGGAGTTAATGGTGTTTGTTGGCTTTGCAACTAGCGATGCTTATAACCCGACTTTTAAGGTGATTATTGTCTTCTTAGCAGCAGTAGGGGTAATTTTGACACCTATTTATCTGTTGTCGATGTTGCGGGAAATCTTCTACGGGCCGGAAAATAAAGAGTTAGTAGAACACGAAGCTTTAGTTGATGCGGAACCGAGAGAAGTATTTATTATTTCTTCATTGTTGGTTCCCATTATTGGGATTGGTTTCTATCCCAAAATTCTCACTCAAATGTACGATGCCAGTACGCAACAATTAACAGCACGTTTGCGGGCAGCAGTGCCAACATTAGTTGACAATCCTCAACCCACAAATCCTTTACCAATGGCACTTCAGAAAATTACTTCTGCACCAAAAATTGGTAAGTAAATCAAAAGTGATTTCTAAGTATGTACCGCCCCTTTGCAGGGGCTTTTTTGTTTGATAAGATAATCGCTATTAATATCAAATTTTTTTCTTTTAAGGCAATAAAATTTTAACGTTTAATATTTAGCCATGTCCCTTAAACAGCAACGTACAATTTTAATTGTTGATGATACGGCACACGATCGGGAAACTTATCGCAGATATTTACAAGCCGATCAACAGAATAGTTACATCATTTTAGAAGAAGAATTAGCAGAAGATGCTCTGGCTTTATGTCGCACAATAACAGTAGATGGGATTTTGTTAGATTTTTTACTGCCTGATTTAGATGGGTTGCAGTTTTTAATGCAGTTAAAAATGCAGGTAGGCGATAAATCTCCGCCTGTAATTATGATTACTGGGCAGGGTAATGAAGCGGTAGCAGCTAAGGCAATTAAAAGCGGTGCGGAAGATTATTTAATTAAACGACATATTACACCTGATAGTTTAAGATTAGCAATTAATGGAGCGATCGAAAATACGGAATTACGTCGCCAGTTACAGGCAAGTGAAGAGCGTTTTCACACCTCTGTAGAAAATATGTTAGATTGCTTTGGCATTTACTCAGCAATCAGGAATGAATCAGGGCAAATAATAGATTTTCGGATTGATTACTTGAATGCAGCTGCTTTAGCAAGTAATCAAATGTCACCCAAAGATATCGGTAGATTTCTCTGCGAAGTATTCCCAAATAAGTATCAAAGCCAATTATTTGCCGAATATTGTCAAGTGGTGGAAACAGGGAACCCGTTAGTTAGAGAGTCGCAAATTTATTCCGATGTTTTTGGTAGTGAATATTTAACAAAATTCTTCGATATCAGAATTAGTAAATTAGGTGATGGGATGGTGGTATGTTGGCGGGATGTTACCGCCCGTCAAGAAGCAGAAATTGCTAGACGACAGCAAATAGAAAGGGAAAGAATAGTTAATCAAATTGCTCAGCAAATTCGGCAATCATTGGATTTAGAACAAATACTTAATACTACTGTAACGGAAGTAAGAAAATTCTTGCAAACCGATCGCGTACTCATTTTCCGCTTCCAAACCGATGGTAGTGGTGTTGTAGTTACAGAATCTGTTGGTTCTGGCTGGAATTCTATCCTTCATACCAGTATATATGACCCCTGTTTTATGGAAACTTATTTGGAAATTTATCACCAGGGATTAGTCACCAGTAAAAGTAATATTTTAGACAAAGAAATTAATCCTTGTTATCGCGAATTACTCAATCAATTTCAGGTAAGAGCAAATTTAGTAGTACCAATTTTGCAAGATGATAAATTATGGGGATTATTAATTGCTCATCATTGTACAGGAACCCGAGAGTGGCATTTTTCAGAAATTAGTTTACTTCAGCAATTAGCTACACAGGTTGGGATTGCAATTAAGCAATCAGAACTTTATCAACAAATGTCTAATGAATTAATCGAACGTCAGCGGACAGAAGCAGCTTTGCGGCAAAGTGAATCATTGTTTCGCGGTGTGTTTGAATCGAATATAATTGGAATTATCTTATGGGATAATACGGGAAAATTATTGAATAGTAACGAAACTTTCTGCCGGATGATTGGCTACAGTAAAGAAGAATTTATAGCGGGAGAATTTCATTACCAAGATATTACTCCGCCGGAATATCAAGAGATAGATGAAGAAAAATTTCAGGAGTTACAAAAAACAGGTTGCTGTACACCATTCATGAAAGAATACATCTGCAAAAATGGTAAACGTCTGCCAGTCCTGTTAGCGGGTGCTTATTTGCCGGGATCTAGGAATCGCGGTGTGGCTTTCATTGTAGATATTAGCGAGCAAAAGCAGTTAGAAGAAGAACGAAAACAGCTGTTATTAGAAGCAGAGAAGGCTCGTGAAGAGGCAGAAATTGCTAATCGAAGTAAAGATAGATTTTTGGCGATCGTATCTCATGAATTACGTGCTCCGCTAACTACTATTATGGGTTGGTCGAACTTATTAAGAACTCGAAAGTTTGATGCGGCTATAGTGGAAACTGCATTAGAAACAATTGAACGTAATGCTCAAGTTCAAAACAAAATAATTGATGATTTGTTAGATGTTTCACGGATGATTCGGGGCAATTTACAGATCAGTTTAAACCCAGTTAATGTGACTAATATTATTGAGGTAACTATTAGTAGCTTGCAACTTTTAGCAGAAGATAAAGGTGTTAAATTAGAATCTAAAATTGCAGATAGGAATGTCCAAATTATTGGTGATATTAATCGGTTGCAGCAAATTATCACTAATTTATTGACTAATGCCATTAAATTTACTCCTCATGGTGGCAGGGTGGAAGTGGAACTTTCAGTTGTTACCAAGTTGGCAAAAAAAAGCTCAAGTATTTCCGAAAATGGTTATGCACAAATTCGAGTTACTGATACAGGTAAAGGAATTACTGCGGATTTTTTACCTCATGTTTTTGAGTATTACCGACAAGAAGATAGCAATAGTAATTCCTCTTCTTCTAAAGATGGTGTGGGTTTAGGATTAGCGATCGTTTATCATTTAGTCGAATTACACAATGGAAAGATAACTGCGACTAGTCCGGGAGAGGGAAAAGGTGCGACTTTTACTGTTAGTCTGCCACTGTTAAAAAGTGAAAATTAACTGTCAAATAATCTTAATTAAAAAATGACTAATAATCCGGTAATTACTTCCAAAATAGTTGATCTAACTAATTGCGATCGCGAACCAATACACATTCCTGGTTCCATTCAACCTCATGGTTTTCTATTGGTTTTAAAAGAACCAGAATTAAAAATAATTCAAGTCAGTGGAAATACCAGAGAATTTATTGGTAAACAACCAGAAAAATTATTAAACACTTACTTAGAAGACTTACTCATACCAAAGCAAATGGAGGCGATAAAGAAATGCCTAGAATCAGATTTTGAACACATCAACCCCTTGAAATTAACCTTTAAGAAGAAAAGTAAATTTTTCATTTTTGATGGAATAGTTCACCGTTTTGATAGCGTTTTGTTTTTGGAATTAGAACCAACGAAAAGTAAAGAAAATCCTAGTTTTTTTGGATTTTATCATTTAGTTCGGGGAACAATTAGCAAATTACAAAATACATCAAGATTATCAGAAATGTGTAATATTGTTGTTACGGAAGTGCAGAAAATTACCGGGTTCGATCGGGTAATGGTCTATCAACTTGACGAAGCAGGCGCAGGAACCGTAATTGCTGAAGCTACCGGAGAAAATTCCACACCTTTTCTAGGTTTACACTATCCTGCCTCCGACATTCCCAAACAAGCCAAACAACTTTACACTTCCAATTGGTTGCGGTTAATTCCCAATGCTAACTATCAACCTGTTCCTTTAATTCCTCTGCTAAATCCCCTGACTAATTCCCCTACAGATTTAAGCCTCACTATTCTTCGCAGCGTATCACCAATTCATATCCAATACCTTCATAATATGGGCGTTATTGCCTCAATGTCAATTTCATTAATTAAAAACAAAAAGCTTTGGGGCTTAATTGCTTGTCATCACTCATCCACCAAACATCTCAGTTACCAAATCCGAACTGCTTGCGAATTTTTAGGTCAGGTTGTATCTGGGGAATTGATAGCAAAAGAAGCTAACGAAGATTTAGATTACAAAATGCAATTAAAAGCGATTTTAGGTAGATTTGTAGAATCAATTCCCCAAACTAACGATCTGGGAAAAAGTTTAACTAAGTCAGAAGCAGATTTGTTAGCTATAACTAGTTCTCAAGGAGTTGCAATTTGTGAAAATAATCAGTATCAACTGATTGGTCAAACGCCTGAAATTACAGATTTAGAAAACTTACTGGAATGGATTGAAACCAAAATAGAAGGCAACTTATTTTATACTAATAAGTTGTCTAAAGAATATCCAGAAGCTGAAAAGTATCAGCAAATTGTTAGCGGAGTAATTGCTTTAGCAATCTCGAAAGTGAATCGGAATTATATCTTGTGGTTTCGTCCTGAAGTAATTCAAACTGTCAACTGGGGTGGTAATCCTAACAAACCTGTAGAAGTAACAGAAGATGAGGAATTGCATCTTTCTCCCCGAAAATCTTTCGCTCTTTGGCAAGAAACAGTAAAGGGTAAATCTTTGCCTTGGAAACCTTGCGAAATTGAAGTAGTTTTAGAATTGCGTAGTGCTATTGTGGGAATTGTTTTACGCCGTGCTGATGAATTGGCGAAGATTAATGTCGAGTTAGAAAGGAGCAATAATGAATTAGATGCTTTTGCTTATATTGCCTCTCATGATTTAAAAGAACCATTGCGAGGAATTCATAATTATGCAAGTTTCTTAATTGAAGATTATGCTGCGGTTTTAAATGAAGATGGCATTTCTAAATTAGAAACTTTAGTCCGTTTGACACAGCGGATGGAAGATTTGATCGATTCTTTGCTACATTTCTCGCGACTGGGAAGAATAGAATTAGCTTGGCAAGAAACGGATTTGAATGATTTAGTAAAAAATGTAATTGATGTGTTGCGTTTGAGCTTGCCAATGTCCAATATAGAGATTCGCATACCTCGATATCTACCAAAGGTTAGATGCGATCGCATTCAAATGAGCGAAGTTTTTAGTAATCTTTTTAGTAATGCGATTAAATATAACGATCGCACTGAAAAATCGATCGAAGTTGGCTTTTTAGATATCACGGAGCGAGATGATTATAGTGAGAAATACTTATCAGAAAAGGAAATGGTTTTTTATGTGCGCGACAATGGCATCGGAATTCGTGAATATCACCTCGAAAATATCTTTCGGATTTTCAAGCGTCTACATGGACCAAAGAAGTACGGTGGTGGGACAGGCGCAGGTTTAACTATTGCCAAAAAAATAGTTGAGCGACATGGAGGTAAAATTTGGGTAGAATCTATCTTTGGTGAAGGCAGTACTTTTTACTTTACTTTGCCAAGGTAAGCCGATCGCTCGCTAAAAGTTAAAATCGATCTCAACTTATGAATGCCACAACAAACCAAAATTTTTTAATTGTTGAAGATAGCGATGAAGATTTTTTCGCGTTTGAACGTATAGTACGCAAATTATCAGTAAGTCAAGCGATTTACCGTTGCTCAGACGGGGATGAAGCCTTAGATTTTCTTTATCACAGAGGTGAGTATACAGACCCAGAGCAAGCGCCTCGTCCGTCAATAATTTTACTAGATTTGAATTTACCAGGTATGGATGGACGAGATGTATTAGCTCAAATTAAACAAGATACCGACCTCAATATGATTCCTGTGGTTATCTTTACTACATCTTCTAACCCTAAAGATGTGGAAAGTTGTTATCAGCAAGGAGTTAACAGCTATATTATTAAACCGATTAATCTTAACAAATTGATGCGGACTATTCAACTTTTAATTGAGTATTGGTTTGAAGCTAATACTTTACCAAGTTTAATTTAGAAATGGATATTATGCTCTTTCTTTCAATTAAACTTATCTGTGATGCGCCTCTAGACAGATGATGTTTGCTCTAATCTTACTCAAAATAAAATTATGAACCAGCATCCATTTAATAATTCCGAGCCTCAAGATCCTAATAACTTGAGCAACTTAACTAACAATCCCCAATCTACTAGTCAAGAAGTAGAGCCAACAACTACTGAAGGTAAAGATGTAAAATCAGCGAAAAAAAGTGTGAAACGTTTTACCTTAAAGTTAGTTGTTGTTGGTGTAACTTTGGGAGTGATTTTAGCTATAGGTGTTATTACTTTTCTCAGTCGCTATAACTTCTTTGAAGCTCCGGCTCAAATCGAAGAACCTTCTGATTAACTAGCATTTGGTAAACTGAATTTAACCATTAAATTAAAGGAGAGAATTATGCCGTTAGAGGGTGTAATTATAGATGTAGACGGCACTCTTATTTTCAGTAATGATGCTCATGCACAAGCTTGGGTAGAAGCATTTGCTGATTATGGATATGAAATAAAATTTGCAGAAGTGCGCCCTTTAATGGGTATGGGTGGCGATAAATTAATTCCTAAAATTGTGCCAGAACTTAATGCTGATGAAGGAGTTGGCAAACAAATTTCTAATCGCCGTAAGGAACTGATTATTAATAAGTTTTCTTCTGAGATAGTTGCCACAAATGGTTCGCGAGAATTGGTGCAAGAAATGAAAGATGCTGGCTTACGTTTAATTATTGCCAGTTCATCTACTTCGGAAGAAATGGATGTTTTATTAAAAATTGCCCGTGTAGAAGATTTAATTTCCGAACATACAACTTCTAGCGATGCGGAAAATTCAAAACCTGCACCTGATATTGTACAAGTTGCTTTGCAGAAAGCTGATTTAGATGCTGATAAAACGGTAATGTTGGCTGATACACCCTATGATATTGAATCAGCTGGAAAAACGGGTGTAGGAGTGATTGCTTTTCGCACTGGTGGTTTTAGTGATGAGGAATTGTCTGGTGCGATCGCAATTTACAACGATCCAGCTGATTTGCTGCGACAGTACGATCGATCTCCCTTGGCTAAAATGGCTTCCCACCATCCCAATCAAATACGGCATTCTGCCGTACAATAAAGAAAACTATTACCATTAGTTCGCCATGCCAAGAGCCAGCCGATCGCAATCAGCCAGATTAGAAGCGCGTGTCAGCCCAGAAATCAAAGCTATTTGGCAAAAAGCGGCTGATTTAGAAGGACTTACCTTGACAGATTTTGTCATCGCCAGCGTTCAAGCAGCAGCTTCTAAAGTGATTGAACAGCACCAAACTCTCAAGCTTAACTTGGAAGATAGCGAGGCTTTTGTAAATGCTTTGCTCAATCCTCCGTCGCCTAATGAAGCATTGAAAACAGCGGCTTTGCGTTATAAACAAGTAATAGAAAATGGCACTAACGATCGAACTACTTGATAGCCGCAAACATAATCGCTCAAATTTCTCTTGCGGGGAAGAAACCCTTGATAATTACATCCGTAAACAAGCTTCTCAGGATCTCAAAAAGAGAGTGGCAATGGTGTTTGTTTTAGTTGATTCTCCGAATACAGATGTTATTGCTTATTACACTCTTTCTTCCTACACGATCGCATTAACAGAACTGAGCGAATCTTTCGCTAAAAATTTGCCTCGTTATCCGTTGCTTCCTGCTACTTTGCTTGGTTGTTTGGCTGTCGATCGCACTCAGCAAAATCAACATTTAGGTGAGTTAATTCTCATCGATGCCTTGAAAAAAGCACTCTTGGCAACTGAACAAGTGGCTTCTTTAGCAGTAATAGCAGAAGCTCTAAATGAGAGAGCCGCAAAGTTCTATCAAAAATATAGTTTTCAACCGTTCAAACAAGAGCCAATGAAACTTTATCTACCGATGAAATCTGTTGCCGAACTTTGTCAGGTTTTTAACATTTAATGATTCTCAGTTCTACTATAGGAAGCGTGAATAGTTTTACTGTAAGATTGGGGAGAGCGATCGCACAAAACAAAACTATGAACCAGCATCCATTTAATAACTCCAACTCAGATGAATCTAACGGCTTAGGTGATATAAGTAACAGTACACCACCTACTAATCAAGAAGTAGAACCAACTACTAGCCAAAGTACAGATTTAAAAGCAGCGAAAAAAAGTGTCAAACGTTTCACCTTAATTCTGATTGCTATTGGTGTTAGTTTGGGAGCAATTTTAGCTATAGCTACTATTACTTTTCTCAATCGCCTTAATTTTTTTGATGTTCCCACTCAGGTAGATGAAGATTCTCGCTAAGTTGCTTTTAATAAATAGAAATAATTCAAGCGATCGAGCGATCGCCCCCACACAATTACTAAATTTTAAACACTTCAAAAATCCGGCGATACCCAGTTTTAGCTGTTGCTTCTAATTCTTTTCTCTCCACTGCGGTAAAATTAGTTTCCATTTTATTACCATCATAAAACCTAGCTTCTAATCGCCCATTTTCATCAAAGATCGCCAGATCGCCATTATGAAAAAAGCGAATTGCTCTTACTTGTTTATTCTCAAACCAAAATCCTAAACCATCCCCAAATTCTGTCAGCACTTCTGAAGCTTGCACAGGTTCACCATTAATAGTACAAATTTGGTAAGTCATGTTACCTTGGGTTTTTTTGGTTTCTTGGCAACCTTGGGTGATTTGTTCCAGTAGGCGCACTTTTGCATTATAAAATGCTTCCTCAGTTGCAGGTTCAACAGCTAAAATCGCTCCTGATTTGGTAGAGTTTAAGTCTGGGGATGAATTTACTTTTGGGGCGATCACGAAATTGGGCAAAAACCCAAACAGAGTCATGAGAAAAGTTAGTAATCGTAAAGAGTTCATAAGTCTTGTAGCAACAGTGTTTCCCAGTTTAATGAAGTTATTTTTTCAATTAAAGCTAATTTTAAATTGCCGATCTTTTGGTTTTCTTAGCTTACCTCTTTTTCACCTTCATTGCTCTTGATTCTACTATAAATTCAGGAATATCTCGCAATTCTTTTTCACTCAAACTATACTGTTCGCAAACCAAACTTAACCGAGTTCCAGGAGTTTTTACCGCATTTACTGAATGGGTTAAGTCTCCTTGAAAATAAACCAATGTGTTAACTTGGGGTTTAATTTGTCCGACCTGTTGTTTATGATTTCTTAGAACTAATTCCCCTCCTTGCAAATTTTCTGGTACTTGCACGTAAAGTACGCTGACACACATTGGCGGTTCAATGGTTTTGCAGTAGGAACGGAGAGAGCGATCGATATGTGGATCGACACGCGAACCTTCCTGAAGTAGTAACGGATTTAGATAAAAAGCATTACAGAAAGGCTCTAATGCTCGGTCTAAATATGGTTTAAAAAAAGGGAATTTGCGCTCAACTTCAGGAATTTCTGAGCGATGAAATACCACTGAAAACCCTTTAGTACCAACGAAGTCGCGGTTGAGGTTGTTGACGGCAAAATAAGGACAAGCGAGAATTTCTCCTCGTAAGTCATTGAGGTAATTGAGAGAGAAAGCGTTAGGATGTTGTTGATAGTAATTCACGGGTATTTACTGAAATTACATGGTTATAAAAGTAGATTTTCCGAATTGAGTTCACAACAGTTTATTATATAGTAGCGACAGGTGCGATCGCAGTTAAACTTTAAATAAGTGCAATGTCGAATCAATATGCAAACTAATCAAAAACTCTCTCTTCCAATTATGGGCTGTGGAACTTGGGCTTGGGGAAATCGCCTACTTTGGGGATACGATCCTAGCATGGATCAACAATTGCAAGAAGTTTTTAACCTTTGTGTTGGTAGTGGTGTAACTTTATTTGATACGGGAGATTCTTACGGAACTGGAAAATTAAATGGTCGCAGTGAGACACTTTTAGGCAAGTTCTCTCAAGCATATTCTGGGATCAATCAAGAAAATATTTGTATTGCTACTAAGTTAGCTGCTTATCCTTGGAGATTAACTCGTCAATCAATGGTTAATGCTGGTAAAGCTTCGGCAAAACGTTTAGGAAGAAATGTAGATTTGGTGCAAATGCACTGGTCTACGGCTAATTATTTACCTTGGCAAGAATGGGCGCTTTTAGATGGTTTAGCTGACCTTTATGAACAAGGATTAGTTAAAGGAATTGGCTTATCTAATTATGGCTCTAAAAGGCTGAAGAAGGTACATCAGAGATTTGCGGAAAGAGGTATTCCAATTACTAGTTTACAAGTGCAATACTCTTTGTTATCTACTTATCCTGTTACTGAATTGGGCTTGAAAGATGTTTGCGATGAATTGGGAATTAAGTTGATTGCTTATAGTCCTTTGGCTTTGGGTTTGTTGACTGGAAAATACTCCGAAAAAACCAGTTTGCCTAAAGGAGTTCGTGGTTTAGCTTTTCGCCAAATATTACCAGGAATTAAATCGCTTTTAGGTTGTTTAAGAGAGATTGCTGAAACTAAAAATAAAACGATGTCACAAGTAGCAATTAATTGGTGTATTTGTAAAGGAACTATTCCGATTCCGGGGGCAAAGTCTGTGGAACAAGCAAAGGATAATCTAGGGTCTTTGGGTTGGCAACTTGACGTTAATGAAGTTGCAGAATTGGACAAAGCTGCTGCTAGTACTGATAAAAAAATGGTACAAAATATTTTTCAAACTAAGTAAGTTGAGTTAATTCGTTAGCAACGAAACTGATATATTAATAACGTTTTGCATAATTGTAGCTGCTGTGTGGGAAAAGCGATCGCACAGCACTAGTTTGTATTAACTATAACCAATCTCACATCTGAATTCCGTATAGCAATAATAATTATTTGTTAATCTAATATTTAAAATTAGCAGTTTATCATGCTGAGGACAAATTTAGTTAGTGTATATTGATAGAGGGTGCTTTTCAAATTAAAAATCAGTAGTCCTTGACAATTTGAGAAGACCTACATAATGCCGCAACTAACTTGGTTAAGTCGTCACTTACCTATTAAGTTAACACTGCTAGTGGGCATAGTGTTGTCTTTAACTGCATTTGTCACTGTACGAGGTGCAGATGAAGACTACCTAGAATCTCAGCTTCACGAACAAACTCAGAGTATAGCAAATGCTTTGGAGCAAGGTGTTGAAACTAAACTTCAACCTCTAGAAAGTATTGCTGGCTTTTTTAAAGCTTCTCAAAAGATTGAAAGAGAAGAATTTCGCAAATTTACTCAATCTTTTTTAGTTCGCTATCCTGAGACTTTAGCATTAGGTTGGGTAAGTAGAATTTCTAATTCACAACGAACTAGTTATGAAAGAATTATTGCTAGAGAAGGATTTGCGAATTTCCAAATTCAAGAACAATTGTTACCAGGTGAGTCAAGTACAGTGCAATTAAAAGCGGAGTACTTTCCGGTAACTTATATAGAACCTTTGTCGCTAAATCGGAACAAAGTTGGGTTAGATTTAAGTACAGAACCGGAGATGAAAACAACTCTGGAAAAAGCAATTAATTCAGGAAAAGTTGCCATTACGCAACGGCTTAATTTGAAAAACGACCAATGGGGATTAGCGGCTTTTGTACCTGTTTATCAGGAAAATTTAGAAAGTTCTGTTAATCAGCGACGCGAAAGTATGCAAGGTTTAGCTGTGGGGATGTTTGCGATCGCAGATTTGATTCAGTTTTCGCTCAAAGGCGCTAATACTCGTCATCTTGACTTTTTTATTTATGATGAGTCTGCACCTATAAATCGGCGGTTTTTAGCCTTTTACCAATCTAGCACTGGGCAAGTTTTTACGGAACCTAGCTATGAATGGTCTACTAATACAACAACTAGCCAATTTTGTGAGGTTGAGCAAAATTGTACCCGATTACTTACAGTTGGCGATCGCCAATGGAAATTAGTAATTGTCCCCACTCCCAATTATGCTAACTTTGATAATTATTGGCAAGCTTGGTTAGCTTTGGGATTAGGTTTACTTGCCACTAGTAGTTTAGTTAGTTATATGTTCATTGCGGCGCAGCGTGCGGAAAAAGTTGAACAACTCATGCACGATCGCACCATTCAAGCTGAAGAATTGCAAGAAACATTGCAAGAACTAAAACAAACACAAGCTCAACTAGTTCAAACAGAAAAAATGTCCAGTTTAGGACAACTGGTAGCTGGAGTCGCTCATGAAATTAATAATCCAGTTAGCTTCATTTATGGCAATTTGGTTTATTTAGAAGAGTATACTGAAAGTTTATTATCATTGATTGAAATTTACCAAAAATTAAATCTGAATACTCATCGAGAAGTGCAAGCTAAATCTGAAGAGATAGACCTTAATTTTATTAAGTCAGATTTACCCAAAATGCTTACTTCTATGCGATCGGGAACTCAACGCATTGAAGAAATTGTCTTATCATTACGCAACTTCTCCCGATTAGATGAATCAGAGATGAAGCCTGTAGATATTCACCAAGGAATTGACAGTACGCTGTTAATTTTAGATCATAGTTTAAAAGCAACTGATGAACGCCCTGAATCAATTCAGGTAATCAAACAATATGGTGATTTACCCAAAATAGAGTGCTATGCTGGACAACTCAATCAAGTATTTATGAATTTACTGAATAATGCCATAGATGCCATAAATGATAGTAGTAAATTTTCTGGTGATTATGCTCCTAGTCGGCAAATAATTAATGAACAAAAAGAAAAAATTTCTACAAAACTCAAAGTTAAATCTTTGCCAACAATTCATATTCAAACAGAGTTATTATCGTCCAACCGGGTGTTAATTCGGATTACCGATAATGGAATTGGAATGACTGAAGAAGTGCAGCAAAAATTATTCGATCCCTTTTTTACTACTAAACCTGTTGGTAAAGGTACTGGTTTAGGGCTTTATATTAGTTATCAGATTATTACAAAAAAACATGGTGGAATTTTAAACTGTTGTTCTCAATTTGCGGAAGGCACAGAGTTTTCCCTGGAACTTCCTATACGTCGAAATAGTAATTTGTCAAGCAAAGAAAATTTTTCTAATTGATTTTGAGTTTGGTAAATATTGACTGGGACTGTAAAAACCAACTTACTCAATATTTCTTTTCTATCTTTTCCTTACTTTTTTCTGATACTTTTTGCTTATACTTACCTGGGAAACTTAGACTACTAAAATTTACTAGACATTGCTTAGCGGTAGGCGATATGATAGTTTTTTACTTTGGAGATAATTAAAACTAGTTTTCCTTAGTTGTCCAAAATACAAAGTCTTTAGTTTGAGGTGTTCAAAAATGACACAACAATATTTTACTGAAAGTGAGTGGTCAACGCTGATGCAAGCACCTTGGCAAGCAATAGCAGCTTTGACTTTGGCTGATAAAACTGATCCGGTTTCTTTTCTTAAAGAAATCCGAGTGGGTATGGAAATTATGCTTGCAGAACAGCAACGGGAAGATATTACAAATGATTTAGTGAAATCATTGGTGGCTTCTTTAAATCAAGCTGACACTAAGCGATCTTTAGAAGGTGAAGCATTATTGTTGCAGAAACAAACAGAATTGCTATTATACCTTCAGAATTTGAATAGTGCTTCCGAAGGTCGTCAGCAATCTTTGAACTACTTTAATGAAGTAGCAAAGATTCTAGCAGCTAAAGTAACATCGATGCAAGCATCGGAATTCAAAAGCTGGATACTTTCGATCGCTCGCCGAGTCGCAGAAGCAGTTCGAGAAAGAGGTTTTTTCGGCGTGGGCATCAGTAATGAAGAAATGTCCATGCTGAAAAAGTTGGAAGAAACGTTGACAATTAAGGTATAGATATAAGTGTTACCAAAATTGTCAATAATGTTTAGCATCATTGATTCTTATTGCTCATAGCAAGGAGTGCTTAATGATTGGATTTTTGATTTCGGTAGTAGTGCTTGCGGTTAGTTTATTAATTATCTCGAAGCTACCCACTGGCGTTGAAGTAGATAATCCCTGGATTGCTTTAATTGCGGGCGCAATTATTGGGGCATTCAGCGGAATTTGGGGTCTATTCCCAACTTGGTTTAGAACCGCAAATGCCATTCTTAGTTTAGGTTTGATTCCTTTAATCGGCAGTATCATTGTTTTTGGTTTAGCTGCTTGGTTAGTTGAAGGATTTCGCTTGCGTTGGGGAATTGGTAGTGCGATTATTGGCGCGATCGCATTAAGCATTGTTAACTCAATTCTTTGGTTTATTTTGCGCTCAGTCGGTATAGTTGCTGTCTAATCAGACAGAAATTTCTTGACAGGGAACAGGAAACAACAAAGCAGAAATTTAACTGTTCCCTCTATCAGTTTTTTGGAAATAAAATAATTGGTTAACAGTGATTAGTCATTAAATAAATGACTAATGACAGCTTGATTCTACTGGCAAGTTTACATTGATTATGATTCAAGAAGATCGATCGTCCTTTTCCAAGTGGAGTCCTTCTATAGGACTGTGCTTAACTCTCTTTACCGTGGCGTTTAATGTTAGCGTTATTCCGGCAATTATGCCACGAATTGTGCGCGATTTAGATTCGAGTATGGGCTATGTACAAGCAGCATTAGTGTTATTAGCACTAGTTAAAGCCTCCTTTGCTCCTACTTGTGAGAATTTAATTAAGCAATTTGGGAGAAAACCTGTTTTCCTGTCAGGTTTAGTATTGTTTGGTATGGGGACGATCGCTACTTCTCTAAGCCCCAGTATTGGAATGTTTGTAATATCTTATTCCTTAATTTGTGGACTAGGTGCGACTCCACTAATTAGTTCACCACGAGAATTAATTGGCATAATTCATAGTGAAAAAACAGAAATGTACAGCCAACTAGCGTTAATCGTAGCTTCAATTATTGGCGGATTAACTGGGGCAGTTTTAGGAGGTTTAATTGCTTCTAATTACGGATGGCGTTGGTCATTAATGCCTCAATTACTAATCATACCTCTAATTGCTTTTTTAGTGCGAAAAGTTCCCCGAACTGTACAAGCTCAAACCGAACCGTTAGACTGGGTGGGAGGATTATTATCATTTTTAGGGTTTGGTTTAACTCTGCTAGGCGTGAGTTTGGCGGGTGAATATGGTTGGTGGTTTGCTAAGCAAGAGTTTAAGATTTTAGATTTGGTAATTCCGCCGTTTTCTCTTTCAATTGTTCCTTTATTAATTGCTACAGGGATCGTTTGTTTGGGTATATTTACAGCTTGGCAAAGACAAGAAGCAAACCAAGGAAAAGCTTCTCTATTGCGGGTGGGGTTGCTCCGTTACCAACCGTTTTTAATCTGCTTATTTACGGCAAGTATACATACATTAATTACTACTGGGATTCAGTTTAATCTTTATCAATTTTTGCCTGCGGTTTTGAATTTAAATCCTTTCCAAACTGCTTTAGCGGTTTTACCTTTTTCCTTAGCTACTTTGTTTGCAGTTGTCTATGCAACTTTTAAGTTAGTAAGAAGGATTAATCACAAACAGATTATTTATGCAGGATTGACAATGTTTGCTGTGGGAATTTGGCAACTTTATAGTGCGATCGATCTGCAAATGAAACCCTTGGATATTTTACCAGCATTAGTAGTTATGGGTGCGGGTTCAGGTTTATTTTTAGCACAAATTGGTGTGACTACATTTTCTACTGTGCGACGTGAAGAATTAGCAGAAGCTACAGGTGTTTATAATCCTTTGCAAAATTTGGGTAGTGCTTTAGGACGAGGAATTTTGGGTTCGGTTTTAATTGTTACTGCTTCTGCTAATATTGTTGATAAAGTAGTAATAGAATTAGGCAAAACTATTAGTTCCGCAGAAAGAAGTCGCGCAATTCAAGTATTGGAAAAGGTGATTCAAACTTATAGTACTGACGAAAGAAGAGAGTTTTTTTCTCAGCTACCTGCGGCAGTTCAACCTTCTCTGAATCCTATTATTAACTCTTCTGTTGTGGAAGCAATGCGAACCTCTGTGGCGATCGCTCTCATTTTCAGTATCATTTGTTTAATCTTGGCGTTCTTTGTCCCCAAGCGTTTTCAAACAGCTAGAGAGGTGTAAGGTTATTTGTCAAGAGAATTTCAGCTTAAGTGTAACTACCGATCGATATTTTATTACCTTGTCTTCTCCTTTAGTATCCTAGTTATCATTAGCTGAATCAAGCTTAATAGTCGGTTTAAGGCGATCGACTGGCATTTTAGCGGTTTGCTAAAAAACTCGAATTCTTTGTGACTTACAATACAGATATCTATCAAGATTAAGCCTAAATTAAGAAGGGGTTTTCTGACAATTAAAATTCTAAATTTAAATTTTTAATTTTCTTAAAATAAAGTTTATAAGTTATAAAAAAGTTAATTTTTTAGTGAAAAAAAGTGAAGTTTGCTGTTACCTTTAGAACCCGTACAAAAAATATGCTAGGTTATATGGCATCAGAGATATACATAGATACAACATCTTCTCTGGCTGTTTACTTCAATATTTCATCTTACTTTTTTCGTAAATAAATATTTACTGTCTTGTCATCTATCTATAAGTTAGAGGTTGTCGGAGAATTATGAATTTACCCAACATTTTGCCTTTAAAGTCACAGCTACTATTTCTACCTGAACTAAACCGGGAAAAGCTAAATATTGGCTCTACATTGCAAGATTTAACTCTTTATCGGATAGCGGTTAGTCCTGAATGTTCAACACATAAAGTAGCCAAAATTTTAACAAATAATACTTTATTGCCGGGTGTAGTGATTGCCAAGGACAATGAATTTGTTGGAGTAATCTCTCGATCGCGCTTTTTCGAGTATATGAGCCGTCCTTACAGCGTAGAGTTATTTTTCAAAAAACCCATACATATTTTCTACAAATATCTTCACACCCAAGCTTTAATTATTCCTCAAGAAACTTCGATCGTAACAGCAGCTAAAAAAGCTTTAAAGCGACCAAAAGAAACTCTTTATGAGCCAATAGTAGTTAAACTTCAGCAAACAGATCGCGCCGTTTACAAATTATTGGATATGCAGCAGCTACTATTAGCGCAACTGCAAATCCATCAATTAACAATGTTAGCTTTAGAATCAACTCAAAAAGCACTTGTAGAAGAAAAAGATAAAGCGCAAGTTACCTTATGTTCTATCGGAGATGCCGTAATTACAACTGATGCTTTAGGCAAAATTGAGTTTCTTAATCCCGTTGCCGAAAGACTCACAGGTTGGCTGCTTGAGGAAGCTCAAGGAAAGTTATTAATTGAAGTATTTAACATTATCAATGAAAGCTCTCGTAATCCAGTAAAAAATCCGGTAGAAACAGTTTTAGAATCAGGTTGTACTATCGGTTTAGCCAACCATACTATTCTAATTGCTCGTGGTGGAGATGAGTTTGCAATTGCCAACTCAGCAGCGCCAATTCGGACACTAAATGGAGAAACTATCGGTGCGATTTTGGTATTCCACGATGTTACTTCCGAACGGCAACTGACACATTTGTTATCTTGGCAAGCAAGTCATGATACTTTAACAGGACTAGTTAACCGTTATGAATTTGAACGACAGTTAGAAGAGGCATTATTGACTGCAAAATTAGAAAATCAACAGCACACACTTTGTTATTTAGATCTCGATCAATTCAAAATAGTTAACGATACTTGCGGTCATGTTGCTGGCGATGAATTACTGCGTCAAATTACTGCATTATTGCAATCTAAAATCCGTATTGCAGACACACTGGCGCGTTTAGGCGGAGATGAATTTGGTTTATTATTACGTCAATGTCCTTTAAATCAAGGAACACTTGTCGCTAAAGCATTACATGAAACTATTCAAAAGTTCCGTTTTCTCTGGGAAGACAAAAATTTTAGCGTTGGTATTAGTATTGGGTTAACTGCTATTGATGATACTAGCCAAACTGTAGCTACTTTAATGAGTGCTGCTGATGCTGCTTGTTATACAGCAAAAAATCGAGGACGCGATCGCATTCAAGTCTACCAAGCAAATGATAGCGAATTGCTACAACAGCATGGTCAAATGCAGTGGGTATCGCGGATTAATAAAGCATTTGAAGAAAATCGTTTTCGCCTCTACTGTCAAGGTATTGTACCAATTAATTCCTTTAACGATAACTTCCAACATTACGAAGTTCTCTTGCGTTTAATTGATGAAGAAGGTCAATTAGTATCACCAATGGCTTTTATTCCCGCAGCTGAAAGATACAACTTAATGCCGAAAATCGATCGCTGGGTGATTAGTACACTCTTTGCTAATCAAAGTATTTTTTACCGCAAGAATCCACATTTATACCAATCAAGCACTAGTAAATATAACTGTTTATACGCTATCAATCTTTCAGGAGCTAGTATCAATGACGAGCAGTTTATTGATTTTCTGCATCAACAGTTTATTTTACATCGCATTCCACCGGAAACAATATGTTTTGAAATTACCGAAACTGTAGCTATCATCAACCTGAGTAAAGCTACCCAATTTATCCATTCATTAAAACAATTTGGTTGCCGTTTTGCCTTAGACGATTTTGGTAGTGGGATGTCTTCATTTGCTTATCTCAAAAATCTGCCAGTAGATTACTTAAAAATAGATGGAGAATTCGTCAAAGACATTGAAAAAGATCGCGTAGCAGGTGCAATGGTAGAAGCTATTAATCATATTGGACAACTGATGGGACTGCAAACAATAGCTGAATTTGTCGAGAATGACAATATTTTAGAAAAAGTGAAAGCACTGGGAGTAAATTATGCTCAAGGTTACGGAATTAGTAAACCCTTACCTTTAACTTTCAGTTCAGTACCATTATAAATTCATCCTCGCTCGATCGCTAATTGACGAACACTAAACCAACTAAAATAGCAGGTACTTATGTTATTTCAAGACTCTAAATTTTTGTTGGAAACTATTAAAATTTATTTGATATCTAGACAAAGTATTTGGGATCTATTAAAACTTATTTCCCTGATTAGCTACCAATGCAAAAAACCTTTTAACCGTCGCTTAAGTGTAGAAGCAAAAATTAAATATGGTTATTCTCTAGTTATTGGGATAGCTATTTTAGGAACATCTGTTGGGACGATCGCAGGTGACTATTATAAACAACAAACTCTAAATAGGTTAACCTTGTCTCAGCAAGAAACCAAAATTTTAGCTGATTTAGAAAATGCTGTAATTAAACTTTACTTGTATCATCAACAACTCCTAATTAATGGGGATAACTATCAAGCATTAACTCATATTCCAGAAAAAATATCGCAATCTTTTGCACAAGTCGATCGATTATTTTTGCAATTAAAATATTTTCAAAATAACTATTCTGGTAATTCACTTATAAACCAGACAAATTTACAAGCTTTGCTGAATGAATACAAAGAAAGTAAACAACTATATAATCAAGAGCAACTGCACTGGCAACCAAAAAATAAACTAAACTTAAAAGCCGCAAATACTCCGCTATCTCAATCATTATTTTTTAACTTAAAACCCGAAAGTACAGCCAGTAAACTTAACGCTAATTTCGAGCAACTTATTAGCATTTTATCTGACCTAAAAACTGTTGCAAATCTTCAAGAGATCGAAGTCAGTAACCAAGTTAATACAGTTAGCATACTACGGTTGTTAATAATTCTAGCCAGCATCATTATTTCAGTAGGAATTGCTACATTACTAGGATTTCACAGTAGCCGTCAGATTGTTCGTCCTCTAGAATGGGTACATCAAGTAGCACTAAGAGTTACTCAACAAGCAAACTTTAAACTAGTAGCTCCAGTTCTTAGCGAAGATGAAGTTGGCTCATTAGCAAGTTCGATGAATAAGTTAGTGCAATGGGTGGGAGAATACACTCAAGAATTAGAGACTGCTCGTCAAACATTAGAAGAAAAAGTTGCAGAACGTACCCAAGAACTTGAGCAAACAGTGAAAGAATTGAAACAAACTCAAGCGCAACTGATCCAAAACGAAAAAATGATTAGTTTAGGTAATTTAGTGGCTGGGATTGCTCATGAAATTAATAACCCGACTAACTTTATTTACGGCAATATTCAACATATTAGCGATTATGTTCAAGAATTCCTGGCGTTAATTAAACTTTATCAGAAATCCTATAGACCGCCTATTCCTGATATTGAGCAAAAAATTATGGATATGGATCTCGACTTTATTGCCGAAGATTTACCGAAAATACTAGATTCTATGAAATTCGGTACAGAGCGCATCAGGAGTATAATTATATCACTACGAAACTTTTCTCGTTTAGATGAAGCCGAAATGAAACTAGTTGATATTCATGAAGGCATTGAAAGTACTCTTGTGGTTCTTAGTCATCATTTGAAACGAGAAGTAAAAATAAATAGAGAGTATAATAATTTGCCTTTTATTGAATGTTTTCCTGCTCAAATAAACCAGGTTATATTGCATATTATTTCTAACGCAATTGATGCTTTGAAAGAAGCCAAAAGCTTAAAAGCAGCAAGGGAAAATAACTTTTTACCTGAGATCACAATTAAAACTCAACAAGTAGCTGATAATTTGATTCAAATCCGAATCGGGGATAATGGCAACGGAATTGCGGCAGAAATAAAAGACAAGATTTTTGATCCTTTTTTTACTACAAAAGCGATCGGGAAAGGTTCTGGCTTAGGGTTATTCGTTTGTTATAACGTCGTGCAAAAACACCAAGGAAAACTAGAAGTTATTTCCGAGTTGGAAAGGGGAACCGAATTTGTTATTAGTTTACCAATCAAGGTTCAACAGAGCTTAATTTCTCAGGTAAGGTAATCAGGAATTCTGTCCCGGCTCCTGGTGCAGAAATAACTTCTATTGTTCCCTTGTGCTTTTGTAATATTTGATAGCAAATAGACAACCCTAACCCAGTACCTTTTCCCATTGGTTTAGTTGTAAAAAAGGGATCGAATAGTTTGCTTTTAATCTCTGGTGGAATTCCCGAACCGTTATCTTTTATACTAATTTCAATAGCAGAGTTGTTTACCTTTTTGCTTTGAATTACGATTTGAGCTAAAAAATTATTGTTGCCTAGCGATCGCGAATTTTTTACCTCTTCTAAAGCATCAATTGCATTAGCAATAATATTCATAAAAACTTGATTTAGCTGTGCTGGATAACATTCAATTAAAGGCAAATTACCATAATTTTTTACCACTTCAATATCTCGCTTGAGGCGGTTATTTAAAATTAATAATGTGTTTTCGATTCCTTCATGAATATCGACTGCTTTAACTTCGGCTTCATCCAAACGCGAGAAATTACGTAAAGATAGGATAATTTGCCGAATTCGCTCAGTACCCATTTTCATAGAGGACAATACTTTCGGAAAATCTTCCATTAAAAACTGTAAATCAATTGCGGCAATTTGATCTTGAATTACCACAGTTGGCTGGGGATACTCTTGCTGATATAGCTGAATCAATTCTAGTAGTTCTTGAGCATAAGTATTGGCATATTGAATATTACCGTAAATAAAGTTAACCGGATTATTTATTTCATGAGCAACGCCAGCAACTAACTGTCCCAAACTCGACATTTTTTCACTTTGAATTAATTGCGATTGGGTATGTTTTAGTTCATATAATGTTTGTTGAAGTTCTTCTGTACGTTCTTCTACTCTTTGTTCTAATGTGTGACGAGCTAGTTCTAATTCATGAGTGTATTCTCCCACCCATTTAACTAACTGATTGATTGAGGTAGCTAGCGAGCCAATTTCATCTTCAGTAGCTACGGGAGCCACTAGTTGAAAATTTGACTGTTGGATAACTCGCTGTGCTACTTGATTAAGAGTTTCTACAGGATTGGCAATTTGACGACTAGTATAATATCCCAGAACGATCGCGATCGCCACCGAAAGCAACATACTTCCGATAATAATCAGTAGCCGCCAAATTTCCGCTTGAATTAACCTTTGATTTGCTGCGATTTGTTGAGCGTGGCTTGCCTCCTTAACCCGAGTTAAACTCTCGCCAAGACGATCGAATTTTACATTAACTTTATTCGTTGATTCCCCAGCAATGAAGGTTAATAATTCTTGTCGTGCTTGGGGAATTTCTGCTACTTTTAAGTTAGCTGGATCAATTTGTTGCCAGAGTTGTTGAACTAATTTTTTATATGCTTCCGTGTTTGATTGGTAATCCTGCAAAATTTTTTGTAATTCCCTACTGCTGATTGCTAACTTATTTTGGTTAGTATTTCTAAAATTCTCGAACTCCGATAATGTCGCTTTCACTCGATTAATGGAGCCAAAAAACTTTGCTGATTCATAATCAAACCAAATTGACTCTCCTAAGACACTAACTAGTCTTTGGGGATGCGATCGAATTTGACTCACCCCATTCTCTAACTCACTAATTAAATATTGTTGCCGATCTGCGATCGCTAGTTGTTTTTGTGCTTGTTTTTGGTAATAATCTCCAATTAATAACCCAACAGTTGTACCACAAACCGCCATACCAATCACCAAAGCGTAACCATAACTAATCTTTTTACCAATACTTAAACGAGAGGTAAAACGCTTGATCCACATGAGAGATAAAATATCAGTATGATTTTTTTGTTTAACTAAATGCCAGGGAAAAATAACTTGGCTTTTTTCCCCATCCTCTGAGATAGTTATCGGTTTTTCAAATGTCATTTGCGAAATATTTTAGTTCTGAGAGAGTTGGATATAGCAGCTTCAGTTATTTACAACCTTTACATCTCTATATTGCCCTAATAGTGGCGCTTTTCTACCATCCCACAGAGACTTTAAGATTATTTCAACAATTAGTTAACTAAATTAAATTCTCTGAATCATTTTAATTAAAAGTTAAGCAATAGTTAATCGAGATTTAAAATTATAAGATTATTATACCGCTTTCCTAGACTTTGGTCATTGGACAAAACTACCTTGTCCGATCGCTTGATAAACCTCACGGATCATATCATAATTAGAATCAGCCGTTGTAATTAACCGAGAACCTTGATATTTCCCCTCTTCAACTGACAAAAGACTGTTCAACAATTTATCTTGATTAGCTAACAACTTGTCACTAATATCTTTGATGAACTTAGCATCAAACTTACTATTAGCAACAAATAAATCATCTGGAAGAAGTGGCCCTTTGGCAATTAAAGGTAAATCCTTTTGTGATAAATTTTCGTCTTGGAGAAACTTTTCATACTTCACCGCAGAACCTCCCCAAGCATCAACATTACCTTTTCTTAAAGCCGGAAGTCCATCGCCTTTTAACAAGAGAATTTTTACATCAGATTTAGGATCTAATCCCGCATCCATTAACATTTTTGTAGGGCCTAAATGTCCACTCGTTGAACCTACCTCCCACATCGCAACTTTTTTGCCTTTTAACTCTCCTACTGAATTGATTCCACTATTAGCAGAAACAGAAATAACAGTGTGATAATTTGGTCTGGTAAGTGCAATTACGGGAACTGCGTTTGTTCTGGCACGCATTACTACATATTCTGAAGGACCAGTGAGTACAAAATCTACTTGATCTAACTGTAAAGCTGCTGCTGCTGCTGTATAACTGCCTACAGGAACAAACTCAACTTTTGTCTGTAATATTTCCTCTAATGCAATTCGCAAAGTTCCATAATCTCGCTGTAATTCTTCTAAGTTTTGCGTCTCCGTTACTGTAAATCTTAGCGTTTCTGAGGTGACTTTTGTACTATTGCCGTTATTTGTTGCTGCTGTACAACTAGCGAGGAATAACCAGGAAAACCATACAAAATCCCGTCGTTTCATACTGCTAATTTTTCAACTTTAGGGCTGATTCTTTAAAACCTTATCCCTTTTGAAACTTAATTGAAACCGAGATTTTACGGAAAAGCGATCGCATAAATGTACGTTAAGATTAAGTTAACTTTCTAATTGCTAAAACGACGGCGAAAGCGAGGATCAAAATGATGTTTTTTTCGCTGGTTACAATTACAACACAAAGTTTGTAAATTACTGATATCATTAGATCCACCACTAGCCAGAGGAATAATATGATCGATATTTAACTCAGTTTCCGCACTAGTTTTGCCACAACTTTGACATTGATACTTATCCCGTTGAAAAACATATTTTCTAACTTCTAAAGGAATCGGAATTCGCGGCGTTTTACTCATCTTACCCACTATTAAAATAAACGTCCGTTGTAAGCACTTTAGTTCTACAGTGCTAAAGCACTTACAACAAACTGCAAACATTACTTACCTAAATTACTGTTGCACAAAGCAGCATAATCTTCTTTAACTTGCTGAGAGTAACTTCTAGTATAATCCAACACAGCATTGCGCCAATTCAAAGGATTTTCACTAGCAAAAGCCATTAAATCATCCGTAATTGTAGAACCTTGTCTTCCAGTGCTCCGTAACTGAGCCCAAGCTGTAATTTGTCCCATTGTTTTCAGGACTTTTGCTAAACGACTCAGCTTACCATTCCATTCCGCCAAATCAATTTTATCTTGGCTGGGTTGTAATTCCCGTAAGATAAAATAACAACCTGCAAAATCAATTTCTGATAACAAAGCAGGTGGTGTTCCTTGCATCCTTTGTTCGATATTTACTATTCTTTGCGCTTCATTATCCCACTTAGGTTGAAGCAAATTAGTATAAGGTTGTAAAGCAGATGGACTGGCTTGCTTGAGATCCAAAATATAGTTATCGTTAGGAGAACCTTTTCCTTCTACTAAAATCCCATAACGTGCTACTCCTAAGCTACCAGTTCCAGCTATCCTTTCAGCAATATCCACTACTTCAAAAAAGCTTTTATCTTCTCGTTTAGAAGACCATTTATCAATTAAATCTTTGATTTTTTCTTGCTTTTCTTTGGGACATTCACGAAAGCGTTTTCCATCGACATTGAAGCGGCGCTTACCATTTTTTACTTGTGTCCTACTATCTAAAAAATCTTTCCGTTTTCTGGAGGCTAAATTTTCTAAATGTTCTTTTACCATGCCCTGTGCTGTCTCTTTTTCCACAGTTCGAGCTTGACCTTTAGCTAAAGTATTAGTATAGCTGTCTAAATATTCATAGCAAATTGCCATTGCTTCTGATTCTTGTACCCCAATGGTGCTAGCACCGACTAAAATGCTAGTGACTAAACGAGTTATATCCCAAGTACAAGGAGCAAGTATTCCTTCATCAAAATCATTAATATCAAAGTAAACTAAGCGATTATCACCTTTGTAACTGCCAAAATTTTGTAAGTGTAAATCCCCACAGTTCCAAGTAGCTGGTGCTTCGTTTAAAGGCGAATCTTTGGGCCAATCTTCATAAAATAAATGGCAGGTTCCCCGGAAGAAAACAAACGGATCTTGCTGCATTAACTGATATTTTCTTTGCAATAACTCTGGATTACGACCCTGATTAAAAGCAACTATTCTTTCAACTATGTTTCTGTTCATTTTTCTGTAATACAAAATGCAAACCTCATTAATATATCAATATGCTTGGATAAATAAAATCTAAAAACACATTTCTTAACCTTTATTTAACTTGTATTAATTGTCTAATATCAAATTTTTAAACATAGCAAAAACTTCGGTTCATTGCTGACAAATAAACCTATATTTTCGGATTCTTCTATATAAATCCCTTCAGTCAGGAAACTGTAATATGCAAGTCAAAGAAACTTGTACGGAGGTGTATCCTACAATCGCAAAGATGCTTCCTGATGCAACAATTGTAATATTAGTTCAACTTGTTCTGGTAAGTTTTGACACTGTGGCAATAATTGAGTCATGGTAACTTATTGAGAAATTTCTTACTTCTCCTTTCAGTATTCCCAAACCTCTGCCCAAAACTCACGCCTTTACTGGTTGTTTTTTGGTTTAATTTTAGCGATCGCTAAAAATCTTTACATCTCACAGCTTGTATAGGAAGTAAAATAAAAGAATCCCCCTCTAAGACAGAAATGAAACCTGATAAAGACTCTCCTCTTTTCTCCCTCTCCCAGAAGTGCAAAACTTGGTTGATTCTATTCGTAACAACTCTACTTTTAATTGTTACGATACCAGTTTATGCCCAACAACAAAATACTAACGGAAATCCAGTAGACGGTTTTCCTGTAGTTTTGGATGGTCAAGAAATTTTCCGAGTTAAACAAGGAATTCCTGGGATTGCTACGGCTGAAGAAAGGGCAGCTATTATTAAAAAAAGATTGGTAACAGTTGCCAATGATTCTACTATTTTACCAGAAGCTATTCAACCAGAGAAACGGGGAAACGACTTCTTAGTAAAAGCCGGAGATAAGGTTTTATTTACGATTATCAAAGAAGATGCAGTTGTTTATAATAAAAGTCGGGAAACCCTCGCTCAAGAAGCAACTAAATTTATTCGAGCTTCGATAGTTAAATACCGGGAAGAACGCAAGGCTGAAAATTTAGTGAAGGGGGCAATTTTAGCAGTTATTAGCACTGCTGCATTGCTAATTTTCTTCAGATTTACACAGAAAATAGTCACTAAATTACTAACTGAAATTAAAGTTGCCCGCAAAGCAGATGCACTGGAATTAAGAATTAAGAATGTTCAGGTTTTCGGTTCCAATGCTATGAGTTACTTGTTGAGCGGATTTGTTCGTTTAGGAAGATTAGCAGTAATTTTGCTCAGCCTTTATGTTTATTTACCTTTCGTTTTAAGTCAATTTCCCGTAACCAAACCTTTAGGTGATAGCATTCTCAAAGATATTGCTATTCAAATCGATCAACTAGTAGAAGGCTTTAGCAAATACCTGCCAAACTTGCTGACTATTGGCATTATTGTCCTGATAACTTTTTATGTAATTGAATTCGTCAAATTGGTAATTTCCGAATTAGGGAGAGATGATGCCTATCCCTGGTTTTATACAGAGTGGATACAGCCTACTAATCGTTTAGTTACATTTTTAATTGTAGCGATCGCCCTAGTAGTTGCCAGCCCATTTTTACCCGGATTTGGTTCACCAGCATTTCAAGGAGTTTCTCTATTTTTAGGTGCATTATTCACCTTGGGTTCTTCATCCGCTGTAGCCAATGCTGTCGCTGGAATCATTTTAATTTATACTCGTTCTTTTCAAATTGGCGATTTTGTTGCTATTGGAGACATCAAAGGTTCAGTAATTGAAAAGTCTCTTTTTGTTACCCGAATCATTAATCCTAAAAAAGAAGTAATTACCATGCCTAACGCGAAAATTCTCGGTAGTGATGTAAAAAACTTCAGTGTTGTTCAGCGGGAATCACATCAGGGTTTAGTATTATATACAACCATTACTTTAGGATATGATCTACCTTGGCGGAAAGTACATGAAGTGTTAATTAAAGCAGCTGGAAACACAAAATATATAATGGCAGAACCGCGTCCATTTGTATTACAAACAAGTTTAAATGATTTCCATATCAGCTATGAAATTAACGCTTTTACAGACCACCCGGAATTAATGCCAGAAATTTATTCTGACTTGCATCAAAATATTCAAGACTACTGCAATCAAGCCGGAATTGAAATTCTCTCTCCCGCTTATACCGCTATTCGTGATGGTAACTATTCAACTATGCCAGCTGATTATTTACCTGATGATTATACTCCTCCAACTTTCGGTATTAGTAGTCAAAATAGTCATTAATTAAACCTTTTCAACCGGAAGTTTAATTACAGCAAAATTTTCTAAAATTTCGGAATCAAGCTGATTTTTGGTTCCGGTTTCTATATTTCTAAACAATGCTGTAAATGCCCCAGCGCCTAATTTATCTTGCGGGAAAATGCGGTAACAGGGGAGGTGGGTTAAGTGCGATCGATAATTCCGTAAATGCTCAACTTCCACCGCCTGAAACTGAGGAAACTTCTTCATCAACCATTGACAAACCTCCTCATTTTCTTCCAGCGAATAGGTACAAGTCATATAAGCTAAATATCCCTGCGGTGCCACAATTTTCGCCGAATTAGCAATAATTCGCTTCTGCCTATTCGCACACTGATTAATATTAGCAGGGTGAAAACATCCCACCGCCTTTTCGCCTTTGGCTAGCAAAGATTGCCCAGTACAAGGCGCATCCACAATCACTAAATCGCTAGTTTGAGCAAAGTTTTCCGCTAAAACACTCGGATCTCTATTCACCACAACAGACGGCTGAATTTGACATCTTTTTAAATTAGAAATTAACATTCCCAACCGTTTACCAACTACCTCATTACTAATTAATAATTCTGGTTGGAAAAGTCGCCAAGCAAAAATTCCCTTCCCTCCCGGTGCAGCACACATATCAAAAACTACTTTTACCGGAGAGGGAATAGTTAATAAAATAGAGGCAGCAAACACCGAAGAAAAATCTAAACAGTAATAATAACCTTCATTGTGTAAAAAATGTTGACCTGGTTTCGCATCTAAAGCTAATCTATCAATAAAATCAGGTTGCCAAACTGTCGAACTTTCCACCGAAAAAGGCAATTCATCCGATTTTTTTCGACACCAAAGAATGCTAGGGTGAAATGGTTGAGGCTGAGTTAATGCTGTAATAAATTCTTCCTGGGAATTGGTGTCTGTAAATAAACGACGACTCAGTTTAATTAGTAAATTAGATGGTTTTTCCATAAAGGGACGGTTATATAAACTGTCATATTTCAGTCAAAAACACAGATTAGCTAGTTAAACTAAGTCTATGCTATTTACATTTTAAACTGTGAGGTATCTATCAAAATCTTCTTTTAGTGGGAAAGATGACATTTTTTGGAACCGCAGAGGCGCAGAGGACGCAGAGGAAAGAGATGGAGGAGTTTTGTAATTATTTAGGATGGTTACATGGTTTCAGATAAATTTCGCCACCAGTTACGTCAAGAGGTTGAAAAATGGCAAGCTGAGGGGTTAATCGATCGATCGCAATACGAACTATTATCCCAACGCTATCAATTTAATACGTTAGAAACTTCTGCCCGTAATCGTTTTATTGTAATTATAATTGGGCTAGGAAGTCTGCTTTTAGGATTAGCTGTTATTACTTTTGTTGCCGCAAATTGGCAATATTTGTCAAGGGAATTTCGGGTTTTCTTATTGTTGAGTGTATTTATCGGAGTGAATATTTCTGGGTTTTATTTATGGCGATATCCTACTGAGCAATGGCAAAATCGTTTGGGTCGAGGATTATTATTTTTAGGGGCGCTAATATTAGGCGCAAATATGGCACTAATGGCGCAAATGTTTCATCAAAGTGGTTCCCCTGCTGGATTATACATAGTTTGGGGAATTGGTGTGTTAGCAATGGCTTATAGTTTGCGTTTAACTTTGTTAGGAATACTCTCAACTTTATTGATCGCAATTGGCTATTGGTGGGGAGTTATTGAACTTTCGGAAATAGACGATTTTTCTTGGTTAAAGTTAGTTTTACAAAATATGCCTTTATTGGCAAGTTTGATGTTTATTCCGTTAGCTTATTGGTGTCGATCGCGTTGGCTATTCGGTATAGGTGCGATCGCAGTCATCACTTCCCTAGAAGTAACCTTAACTCAAATCCAGCTTCCCGGTAGATTTTTAGGATCGTTAATTACTACAATTGCTTTTGTTATGCCCCCAGCATTATTATGGGGATACGATGATAATTTTTGGCGGTTCAATTTAACTGGTCACTCCCAAACCAAACCTTTTCAAGTAATAGCAAGAAATTTAGCTTTACTTTTTTTGACAGTTTTATATTACCTCTTTTCTTTCCGGTTTATGTGGAGTACAACACAGCCGAATATATCTGGAAATTTTAGTTCAAGCAATCCTCTCTTGCTAATAAATGTAGGATTTCTTGGGTTAATCACAATTTGGGAATGGCTAAATTTAGGACGACAGATCGATCGCACTACTGCTGTTGTGGCTGGATCGATCGCGATCGGCGCAATTACACTTTTATTTCATCTCAATCTTACTCCCATTCCCGAATTTGCTGTCTTCATTTTCAACGCTGTGCTCTTTATTCTCGCCGCAGGTTTAATTCGAGAAGCATTAGCAACAGGCGAAAGACGCGGATTTTGGAGTGGCATCATATTGCTGACCTTACAAATTGCTAGCAGAATGTTAGAATATGACACCAATCTATTATTTAAAGCCTTTGTTTTATTCCTTTGCGGTGTTGGTATTATCGCCGCCGGACTCTGGTTTGAACGTTATCTCAGAAACTTTAATCCTGAACAATAAACTTCGGATTTTTTACCACAGATATCCACAGATAAACACAGATGAACACAGATGAATACTAATAATAATTCAGAAACTTCCCCTACTATTCGTTCTTGGAGATTTTGGCTACCTTTAGCTTTTCAAACAGCTTTAATTGTCGCCATTCCTGCTCAAGCTATTTTAGTTCATTTAACCGGAAAAACTGCCATTTTGCAAACAATACCAGTCGATCCTTATGATTTATTACGAGGTTATTCTCAAACTCTTAGTTATGATATTTCTCGACAACAAACTTTAGAAAAGTTACCAGGTTGGAAAGAGTTAGATCGGGAAAAAAGAAACTCTTTAAACTTATATGTAATTCTGGAAGCACCCAAAGAGCAAACTTCTTCCGATCGTCCTAAACCTTGGAAACCTATTGCAGTCAGCACTTCTCGTCCTGTAGATTTGCCAAAAAACCAAGTTGCTCTGAAAGGTCGATTACGTTACGGTACAGTTACTTATGGACTGGAAAGTTATTATTTCCCCGAAAATCAGCGAGAACAGTTCAATAAAGATATTAGTCAGGCGCAAACGGGTGTTGAGCGATCGCAAGGAAAACCTTTACCCTTCGTCGTGGAAGTAAAAGTAGACTCCCAAGGTAATTCAGTCCCCGTGAGTTTGTGGGTGCGCGATCGCAAATACCGTTTCTAAAATCACTCCTCGCGCTTCATTTGTAAAGTCGCACCCAGCCCCGCACCCAGCCCCGCAATTAACCCAGTACTCATACCTTGGATAGTTGACAAGATCGGACTTTGAGTAATGCACTGTTTGCTCGGAGATTCCGCTAACCAACAACGATTACTTTCCGCCCAGCTAGCTGTACCTCCTAGCACCACACCTACTGTACTGCACGTCACAATATAGAGGAAGAATCGGTTAATTTTTCTATCTTTTGGGCGAGGTTTTTTTATGTCCATAGAAAGATGTAATTTTTCAAACTACTTGTCTAGTCCGGCTTAATATATTCTGCCCATAAAACCGACAAATGTTTTCTTTGTTTGATTAGTAAATCTAAGCCTACTACCGTGAAAAACCATTTTAATATAAGCAAAGCTGATAAATCTCCCGTTGAGAACATGGAGGAAAGACAAAAATCCAAAGATCAAATCCTCTACTTCTTAAAAATGCAAGGGGCGCAAACTGCCACTACCATTGCCAAACAGTTAGGCGTATCGCCAATGGCTGTTCGCCAACATTTACAAGTACTTCGCGCCGAAAAATTGGTGACATACTACGAAGAACGTCGCCCCCAAGGTCGTCCCGTCAAGCTTTGGCATTTGACGGAACACTCTATCAGCCAGTTCCCCGATAGTCACGGTGATTTAATGGTTGATTTATTGCGGGGAGTAGAAACAGTTTTCGGCAGTTCGGGATTAGAAAAACTTTTAGCAGAACGTACTGGGCGGCAAATTCAAGCTTACACTGCTAGAAGTGCTGAGATTGCTAATGGGAAAGATTGGTCAGAAAAGGTAAAAGCGATCGCCAATTTAAGAGCACAAGAAGGCTACATGGCAGAAGTAATTTCTCAACCTGATGATGCCTTATTATTAGTAGAAAATCATTGCCCAGTGCGATCGGCAGCTAGTAGTTGTCAGTTATTATGCCGTTCCGAATTAGAAGTTTTTCGCACCTTATTAGGGCCAAAAGTTTCTATTCAAAGAGTAGAACATATTTTGGCAGGCGATCGACGTTGTGCCTATTTAATTAAAAAAATATAGATTGAAAATCCCCGACTTCTTCAAGAAGTCGGGGATCTGGGTAACAAGCCTAACTAGTCAATCCGCAAATTATAAGGCAATCGCGCATAAACATTAAGTGGATCGTTGAGGTTAGTTAACATTTCCAATTCCGTCGTTAAATGTTGAAAAGTTTCCCTAAAAGGGCCAAATTTCATTACCGTATTTACAGGTTGTTCTTCGCTAGAAACATTTGGCACATAGCTAAACAAATTTTTCAAAATTCGTTCTTCTAACGAACCACTTCTACTAAATTGTTTTAACTCCCAATCATCACCTAATTTAGCTTCTTTAGCCGCATATTTAACCGCTTCATTGATGCCGCCAATGTCATCAACTAACCCAACTTCTTTTGCTGCCAAACCTGACCAAACTCGCCCTTGAGCAATTTCTTGAACTCTTTGAGGTGTTAGCTTCCGAGAGTCGGCAACTTTACCAACAAACTTATAGTAAACGTGATTAACAGAGTTTTGGTAAATTGCTAATTCCTCTGGGCTTCTTGGGCGAGAAACCGTTTGCAAATCAGCAAAACGCCCAGTTTTTACTACATCCCAATTAATCCCATTACTGTTAGCTAATTTTTGCAAATTTGGTAAAATTCCGAATACACCAATAGAACCAGTAATTGTGTTTGGTTCCGCAAAAATTCGGTTAGCATAAGTGGAAATCCAATAACCACCAGAAGCAGCATAATTTCCCATTGAAACTATTACTGGTTTAACTTTACGAGTCAGTTTTACTTCTCTTTGAATAATCTCAGAAGCAGTTGCACTACCGCCAGGACTATTTACCCGTAAAATTACAGCTTTGACATCTTTATTTTGGCGGAGTTGACGGAGTTGGTTAGCAATGCGATCGCCTCCCACCTGCCTTAAACTACCTTCACCATTAACAATTTCCCCTTCCGCATAAACAATCGCAATTTTATTTCTTGATGAACGTTCTTGACCAACTTCGCGATCGGGAACTCGCGCATAAGTACCCAAGCTAATTTGGCGAAAAGTTTTATCCTCTTCATCACTATCAGTTAGTTTTTTTAAGTCAGTTACTACCTCGTCGAAATAAGCGACTTTATCTACCAAGCGACCTTTTTGTGCTTCATTCGCCATCAGCAAACCTTTACTGTCTGCGATCGTCTGAATTTGTTGCGGACTTAACTGGCGACTTGTACCAACTGTACTGCGGAAATCTCCCCAAATATCATTTAATAATCTTTGTGTTTGTTGGCGATTTTCTGTACTAAACTGTTTCAGAATAAGTGGTTCTATCGCTGACTTATATTTACCAACTCGAAGCACCTGTACGCCAACACCATATTTTTCTAAAGCACCGCTAAGAAACATGGTTTCTGAACGCAAACCGTTAATCTCTACAGCACCCATTGGGTTAACTATGACAGTGTTTGCTACCGAACCTAAATAATAAGTAGGTTCATCCCAATCTACATCATAAGCAATAATTTTTTTCCCAGTAGCTTTGAAACGCTGTAGAGCTTTTCTCACTTCTTTAAGAGTAGCAAAACCAGAAACTCCGCCTTCCGATTCTCCGCTACCATCGAGATAAATAGCCACAATTCGCTTATCTGCTGCTGCCCTATTAATTGTTTCCAAAACTGTGCGGAGAGTAACCGAATTTTCCTTTTCTCCTGAGACAGCTTTTTGTAACAATTCACCTGTACCTGAACCAGGGTTAGTATCAGTAATTTTAGTCGCTAAGTCAAAAACTAAAACTGATTTATCTTTAACTTGTGGCCCAGTATCTTTCATTGCTGCCGAAATTAGCAAGAAAATTAAACTTCCTGTACCCAAACCAAAGAAAATCAAAACACCGAGAAAACTGGCAAAGGTGTATTTGAAAAAATCACGCATTTTAGCCATCAATTGTTACTTGTTAGTTGTGAGTTGTCAGCTGTTTTGCCAACTACTAATCACTATCCTAATCTTTTTAAAGCCTTTGAGTGTTTCAGATCTTTGAGAGTGGCGTTACCCGTGCAAAACAAAACTGTGGTAATCTCTGCAATTAACACCTGCACCAATTCGTGTAATGCTGCTTCCGAGACAGCCGCAGCTTGTAAAAACGGCATTGCTAAACCTGCGACATCTGCGCCGAGTGCGATCGCCTTCGCCACCTCCAAGCCATTCCGCAAGCCCCCAGAAGCAATTAAAGGCACATCAGGCGCAACATCCCGGACGCTAACAAGACATTCTGCCGTAGGAATACCCCAATCAGTAAAAGTTTGTCCCAAACGTCGCTGCATCGCATCTTGAGCTCTTTCGCTTTCCACCTTCGCCCAAGAAGTACCACCTGCGCCAGCCACATCAATTCCCGCCACACCCGCATCAATTAACTTTTGCGCCATTTCCCCAGAGATGCCATTACCAACTTCTTTAGCGATCACAGGTACGGGCAACTTTTCACATAATTTGGCGATTTTATCTAACAATCCCCGAAAGTTAGTATCGCCTTTCGTTTGAACGCATTCTTGCAACGGATTCAAATGTAAAATTAAGGCATCTGCTGCTAATAAATCAATAACTTTTTCACATTGATCGATGCCATATTTATAGTTTAATTGAACAGCGCCTAAGTTAGCGAATAAGAGAGCGTTGGGGGCGTGCGATCGCACCGCAAAAGTTTTCCCCACCTGCGGATCTTCCACCGCCACCCTTTGGGAACCAACACCCATTGCAATATTATAATGTTGTGCTATCTTCGCTAACCGCTGATTAATTTCTCCAGCAAATTCCGTACCCCCTGTCATCGAAGAAATTAGCAGTGGCGCAGCCAAGTTTTTACCGAGAAAACTAGTAGTTAAATCAATTTCATCTCGATTAATTTCCGGTAAACAACAATGATTAAACTTATATTTTTCCAGACCATTAGTAGTTTGTTGAAATTGTACAGCTTCTTCGAGACAGATTCGCAAATGGTCTGCTTTCCGCGCCTGAGTTTCTGCCATAAATAAGTTAATTTAATTGTTATGAGACAGCAGTTAAATTTATTATAATTCTTATTTCCGGTAAATTTCCCACCCAGACTTTAAGGTTTAATTAATTCCACCCCATCCTTACCATCAAAATCTTGCAAATAAACCTTTACCTGTTCATCTTTAGCGGTCGGCAATTGTTTCCCCGTAAAATCAGGTTGAATAGGTAACTCCCGATGTCCCCTATCTACCAACACCGCCAAAAGAATCGATTCTGGTCTACCATATTCAATCACCGCATTTAGTGCAGCCCGAACAGTTCGCCCCTTATAAATTACATCATCTACGAGGACGATCGTCTTCCCCGAAACATCAAAAGAAATATCAGATTTCAAAGGAGCTCGCATCCCAATGCGATCCAAATCGTCCCGATAAAAAGTAATATCCAAAGCACCAACAGGCACTTCTATTTGTTCCAACAAATTAATTTGCCTAGCCATTAAATGTGCCAAAGGCACACCCCTAGTATGAATCCCCAACAAAGCCAACTTAGACAAATCAAGACACCTTTCCACCACCTGAGAAGTCATGCGGTTAACAGTACGTCTTACCTCTTCCGCCGAAAGAATTTCAATCACCTTACCACTCATCTAACACTCCTATTTAAGTTGTAAAAATCTCCTCTCTTCCTCTGTGTTCTCTGCGTCTCTGCGGTTCAAAAAAATAAATATAAAAACCTCTTCTCCTCTTTCTTCTTTCTTCTTTCTTCGCGTCTTCGCGGTAAAAAAAATCTTTGTCCTAAATTAAAAAAGACTACTATGAAATTAGAGGTTTTAGAAACCTCTAATTTCACTTAATTCCGCAACTGCACAGGCATAATCAAATGAGTAGCCTTCGCACCACCCAACGGCTGTAAAACCACCGGACTAGTAGCATTATTTAACTGCATTTGCACCTCCTGAGTACTAATATTCCGCAAACTTTCCATCAAATATTTCACATTAAAAGCAATCTCCATATTATCCCCAGAAAACTGAATTGCAATAGTTTCCCGACCACTACCTACATCCTTAGCTTCAATAGATAAAGTCATCTTTTGATTATCAGCATCTAAAGTAGCTTTCACGATTTGATTTTTCGGATCTGTCAAAACCGAAATCCGCTCCAAAACACTTAAAAACTGCTTTCTTTCCACAGTCAAAGACTTATTAAAACCTTGAGGTAACAACTGACGATAAGCGGGATATTGTCCCTCAAGTAAACGAGAAGTAATACGTTGATCTAACCATTCAAAAACCACTTGACCTTGACCAAAATGCAGAGAAACAAGTTGTTCAGGAGTTTCAGCATTTCCTGATTGTTTCATCCGTAAAATTCTTTCTAATTCTCCCAAAGCCCTAGCGGGAACAGTAGCATTTAAATCTAAATCTTCATCATCTATATCTGCTGCTGGTTCCAGTTGATTAAAAGTCTCAACCATTGCTAACCTATGACCATCAGTAGCTGCAAATTCTAAACCTTCATTACCAAAAGTTAAATGAACTCCGGTTAATACTTGTTTAGTTTCATCAGCACTAGTAGCAAAGAGAGTACCATGTAAACCTTCGATTAAAGTTTCCCCTGATAGATTAACAGTTTGGGCATCTTCAATAGAAGGTAATTCGGGAAATTCTTCTGCACTCATTCCGCGAACTTGATAACTTCCAGAAGCACAGGTTAGAGTTGCGATCGCAACTGTTTCATCATCACTTACGGTAATCTCTCCATCCGGTAAACGGGAAACAATATCATTTAGCAACTTAGCTGGTAGCGTAATAATCCCATCTTCCGTAACTTCCGCCGCAAAACTAGTTTTAATCCCCAAAGTCAAATCAAATCCAGTCAAGCTAACTCGCTGCGTTTCCTTGTCTGCTGTCAACAAAACATTTGCCAGTACAGGATGTGTCGGGCGCGAGGGAACTGCACGACTGACTAAGGAAAGGTGGGTATTCAGGTCATTTTGAGAACAAATGAATTTCATTGCCGTTCAAATCTTCAAGTGCAGTAACTCTGGCAAACTTTGCTCAGAAGGAGATCCTATCATTTTCAGGCGATCGTTGCCGCTTCTGGTCATTGAGCAAACCTACCTATAAAAATTTTTGTATTTTTATATACTTTATTAACGATTTAATTACCAAACCTGTGGAAAATGTGGAAAAACTCTGAAAATAGCTGTCATCTCTGTTTTTCAGATTTATCATTCTGTGGAAAACTTGTGGAAAAAACCCCCAAGTTTTCCACAGAGTATTTATACTCAACAGCTTTCCCCGCAACATCCCGACTTTTTCCCCAATTTTCTCCAGAATAAAATACGAGCAAGTTTAACCTTATATTTTGAAAGCCCAGGAATAAAATTGATCTCAAAACCTACCCAGCATCGAAATATGACTCGCATTACTCGTCGTCATCTCTTACAATCAGCTAGTTCAGCATTAGCAGCCCTGGGGATTAATCAGTTATTATTCCAACAGCAAGCGCACCGTTATGGGCAAGTCCTAGCTCAAACTACCCCGCGTAAACTAGCATTACTAGTTGGCATTAATGAATATTCCTCCCAACCTTTAGAAGGATGCCTCAACGATGTAGAATTGCAACGAAATCTACTAATTCATCGTTTTAAATTTAATCCCAAAGATATTCTCGTTTTAACTGATACCAAAGCCACAAGACAAGGAATTTTAACCGCCTTTGAAGAACATTTAATTAAACAAGCTAAACCCGGAGATGTGGTAGTTTATCACTATTCTGGACATGGTTCGCGCATCTTCGATCCTAACCCCATTGTTGTTGAGCAAAATCAACAAGGATTGAACGGAACTTTTGTGCCAGTTGATGGTAAATTACCTGCTGGATATCCCGAATTTGGGGGAACAGTGCAAGACATTATGGGGCATACTTTATTTTTGCTGATGTCTGCCCTCAAAACGGAAAATGTCACCGTTGTTTTAGATAGTTGTTTTGCAGGTGGCGCTACCAGAGAGTCGCGGGTACGTTCTCGCGATGGTGGCAAAAAGGTGTTAGTTTCTCCTGATGAAAAAACCTTCCAACAACAGTGGTTATCACGATTAAAAATGTCACCAGAAGAATTTGTTAGAGGCTATCGCACAGGTGTTGCTAAAGGTGTTGTGGTAGCTGCGACTGCACCGGATCAACTGGCAAGGGAATTAAATATTAATGGCTTTATATCGGGAATTTTTAGTTATTTACTCACCCATTATCTTTGGCAGTCAGATAGTAACATTGAACAAGTATTTCAGAAGATTCTCCCAGAAATACCGAAACATTTTAATCAGATGCCTCGTTATGAAGTAAAACCGGGGACTAGCTATCAACAGCAACCTTTGTATTTTATTAATTCTCCTAATTCGACAGCACAGGCGGTGGTGATGCGAGTGAGTGGGGATACTGCCAATTTGTGGTTAGGAGGAGTTGATTTGCGAAAGGTAAATGTGGGAACGGTTTTTACTGCGGTTACGGGGACAGGACAAGTGAAAGTTTTGTCTCGCAATGGAGTAGTTGCACAGGCAAAGATAGAGAAAGCAGTAACAGAAGGAACGCCTTTGCGTTTGATGAGTTAAATTGGCATCGATAACATATTGTAGAGAGGTTGTATACAACGTCTCTACAAGGAATCGGTGGTAACGTACCTTTAATTTCTGGAAATGTCTCATAGTAGTTTTTGTTTCTAAATGTTATGACTCAAGAAATGCGTCAAGAAATCGTTAAGTTAGCCAGAGAATTACCAGATGAACTGTTGGCAGAAGCTTTGGTATTTTTACAGAATCTCACACAAGAAGCACAGAAAACTCAACCTGATAATTCGGCAACCATTGAACAGTCTGAATTTGACAAAGCAATGGCAGCTTATCAAGTGATTAGTGAGAAGTATAAAAATGCGTTACGAGAATTAGCCCAGTGAATGAACCGCTATGGATTTCTGAAGAAATTGTTCGAGTCATTCAACAAGATCAAATTCAGCAGCATGGTGGCAGTTTAGGAATCAGGGATGAAAATTTACTGGCTGCGAGTTTAGCCAGACCAAAACATTTATTAGCTTACGGTGAACCTGATTTATTTGATTTGGCTGCTGCTTATGGTTATGGTTTGGCGAAAAACCATCCATTTGTTGATGGTAATAAACGCACAGCTTTTGCAGTAATGGCAACTTTTTTGTTGATGAATGGCTATTTACTAGATGTTCCTGAAAAGGAGGTCGTGCAAATAATGGAACGGTTGGCAACTGACGAAGAAAATCAAGAATCTTTAGCCCAATGGTTAAGGAAAAATTCTGGATTAATGTAAGTTGCTGGTTATGAGTATAGGCGTTTTTGATCCCCCTAAATCCCCCTTAATAAGGGGGACTTTGAATTCCGGTTCCCTCCTTATTAAGGGGACTTTGAATTCCGGTTCCCCCCTTATTAAGGGGGGTTAGGGGGGATCAAAGCTGTAACTAACAACTTAAGTTATTAGCAGGATGATGTGAATGCAAATCAAGGAAATTGGTAAAACAATGAACAGAAAAACAAGTCAAAACAAATTGGTTTTTGCTTTTATCAAGGGCGTTTCAGTATCAGGAATTATCCTTGGGGCGTTGTTATCGGAGTCGGTAATAGCCACTTCCAAAACCTCAGAAATTGGGTTTCTTCTGGGCATATCTAATGACCAAACTACTAAACTCAAGAAACCCGGTTTCTTAACCGATCAAAACACCATCATCGCCCAAAATAGCAGCAACTCAGAAGCGGATAGACTTGCTCAAGAAGGCTTGCAACTATATGAGCAAGGAACAGCAGAATCATTAAGGGCAGCTTTGGAAAAGTGGGAAGCCGCCCGCCAACTATATCGCGCGGCTGGGGATAAAGGAAAGGAAGCCTTAATGCTAATGGGTATGGGCAGAATTAATAGTGACCTGGGAGAAAAGCAGAAAGCCCTAGACTACTACAACCAAGCTTTACCTCTATATCGGGCAGTGGGGAACAGAGGGGGAAAAGCCACTACTCTCAACAATATTGGCTTAGTGTACGACTCACTGGGAGAAAAGCAGAAAGCCCTGGACTACTACAACCAAGCTTTACCTCTATATCGGGCAGTGGGGGATAGGAATGGGGAAGCCGGAACTCTCAACAATATTGGCTATTTGTACGACTCATTGGGAGAAAAGCAGCAAGCCTTGGACTACTACAACCAAGCTTTACCCCTATTCCGGGTGGTGGGCGATCGCCGGGGGGAAGCCACTACTCTCAACAATATTGGCTTAGTGTACAACTCACTGGGAGAAAAGCAGAAAGCACTGGACGGCTATAACCAAGCTATACCTCTATATCGGGCAGTGGGGAACAGAGGGGGAGAAGCCACTACTCTCAACAATATTGGCGGTCTGTACAACGACCTGGGAGAAAAGCAGAAAGCACTGGATTACTACAACCAAGCTTTACCCCTATATCGGGCAGTGGGCGATCGCTCAGGGGAAGCCACTACTCTCAGCAATATTGGCTTGGTGTACAACTCACTGGGAGAAAAGCAGAAAGCCCTTGACTACTACAACCAAGCTTTACCCCTATCACGGGCGGTAGGCGATCGCGAGGGTGAAGCCACTACTCTCAATAATATTGGCTTAGTATACGACTCACTGGGAGAAAAGCAGAAAGCACTGGACGGCTACAACCAAGCTTTACCTCTATATCGGGCAGTGGGGAACAGAGGGGGAGAAGCCACTACTCTCAGCAATATTGGCTATTTGTACGACTCACTGGGAGAAAAGCAGAAAGCCCTTGACTACTACAACCAAGCTTTACCTCTATATCGGGCAGTGGGGGATAGGAATGGGGAAGCCACTATTCTCAATAATATTGGCAGTATGTACCAGTCTCTAGGAGAACAGCAGCAAGCCCTAAACTACTTAAACCAAGCTTTACCCCTATATCGGGCAGTGGGCGATCGCTCAGGGGAAGCCACTACTCTCAACAATATTGGCAGTGTCTACTACTTACTGGGAGAAAAGCAGAAAGCCCTAGACTACTACAACCGAACTTTACCCATATTACGGGCAGTGGGGGATAGAAGGACGGAAGCCACTACTCTCTACAATTTTGCCTCCCTCAAACGCAGTCAAGGCAACCTCACCGAAGCCCTAACAGACATCGAAGCCGCCATTACCATTGTCGAAGACCTCCGTACCAAAATCGGTTCTCAAGAACTTCGTCAATCCTACTTTGCCACCGTTCAGGGTTATTACCAGTTCTACATCGACCTATTAATGCAACTGCACCAACAAAACCCCAACCAAGGATATGATGGTCAAGCATTGTACATTAGCGAACGCGCCCGTGCCCGAAGTCTCCTCGAACTCCTCACCGAAGCTACCGCTAACATTCGTACTGGTGTTGACCCCAAACTGTTAGAAGAAGAACGCAATTTACAACAACAACTCAACGCTTTAGAAAATCGTAGATATCAACTACAAAGCGGTCAATATAACGAACAAGAATTAAATGAAATTAAACAAAAAATCAATAATCTTCTCGACCAATTCAAACAATTACAAGCCCAAATTCGCACCAATAGTCCCCGCTACGCTGACCTGAAATATCCCCAACCTTTGAATCTGCAACAGATTCAACAACAGGTACTCGATGACGATACTTTACTTTTACAATATTCCCTTGGTAAAAACCGCAGTTATCTTTGGGCTGTCACCAAAAACAGCATTACCAGTTACGTACTTCCCAAACAAAGTGAAATCGAAGCTGCTGTAAAAACTTTCCGCGAATCAGTGACTAAAAATAATACCGCAACTCTCGATACTGGACTGCCACTGAGTAAAATACTCCTCGCCCCTGTCGCTAATCAATTGGGTAATAAACGCTTACTAATTGTAGGAGATGGAGCATTACAATTTGTTCCCTTTGCCGCATTACCTCTCCCCAATTCTCCCACCAATCCACTGTTAGTTCAAAACGAAATTGTTACCCTTCCTTCTGCCTCAACTGTTGCCATTCAACGTCGCCAACTGCAAAATCGTACACCTGTCGCCAAAACTGTCGCCGTGATTGCCGATCCGGTTTTCAATCGCACAGATTCTCGGATTACAGGCAATCCACCCACACCAACTAACAATACATTATCCGAGCTTAGTTTGAATCGCGCCGCCCGTAACTTAGGTTTAGGGGAAGATGGAGGTGGGAGAATATTTGACCGTTTGCAATTTACTCGCACTGAAGCTGATAAAATTCTCGCCTTTGTTCCACAAACGCAACGTCTGCAAGCTTTTGATTTTGATGCTTCTCGTCAAATAGCAACTAATCCCGATTTATCCCAATATCAAATTATCCACTTTGCGACTCACGGTTTACTCGATCCTGTCAATCCTGAATTATCAGGAATTGTGCTGTCTCTTTACGACCAAAATGGCAAATCTCAAGATGGTTTTTTGCGCCTCCATGATATTTTTAACCTGAATTTACCTGCGGAATTAGTAGTTTTAAGTGCTTGCGAAACCGGATTGGGTGAAAATGTGAAAGGTGAAGGTTTGGTGGGCTTGACAAGAGGCTTTATGTATGCTGGGTCAAGGCGTGTAATTGTGAGTTTGTGGAGTGTGAATGATGCGGCGACTTCGGAGTTAATGGCGAAGTTTTATCAGAAGATTTTGCAAGGGGGAAAAAATCCGGTTCAGGCTTTGCGAGAAGCACAATTGGAAATGTGGAATTCTCAGGATAGGCGATCGCCTTATTATTGGGCGGCTTTTACTGTGCAGGGAGATTGGCGGTGAGCGAATCACTGAGCAAGTCACCTGGAGGAAATATAACATCCTCTAGGTCATCATCTTCGAGATCGTCATTTAGGATTTCTAAGTCTTTGGCAGCGGTCATGACTAGAGATAGTTGAACAATCCTGCCCTCAGTTTAGCTGGAATTTTTGGGTTGTGCGATCGCTTTATTTTTGGGTAGCGTTTACAGTACACGAAGATTGGCGGTAATAAATTCTTGGTAAATTACTGTAGGGGCGAAGCATTTGGGCGATAATTTATGCAACCCACAAAAGATTTTTTGTCCAAATGCTTCGCCCTGTCTTGGTGGGAAATTGTAGATATAGCTTATCTGTGGGGCAGGGCGAAGCATTCGGATTGTTATATTTTGGTTGAGTTTCATAAATTGTCGCCCGAATGCTTCGCCCCTACAAAATTTCGATATTTCAATATTTCGATATTTTGATATAAGTTTTATCCCCGACTTGCTAAGTTTATGCGATCGCTCAACTGCCGCAAACTCTGTGCCATACTCGGATCGCTGTCTCGCAATTGAGCAATTTTGTCACAACTATACATCACCGTTGTATGATCTTTCCCGCCAAATTCTTCACCAATTCTAGGTAAACTCAATTCAGTATGTTGGCGCATCAAATACATTCCAATTTGTCTGGCTACGCTAATTTCCCTTCTGCGAGAATTACCTTTCAAATCATCAATAGACACATTAAAAGCATCAGCAATTACCAACAAAACTGCTTCTGGAGTTACCATTACTTTCTCAGTTGGTGGATTTAAAATTGGCGCAATATTTTCCACCGTCATCGACAATCCAGAAATTGACATATAAGCCACAGCCCGAATTAAAGCACCTTCTAATTCCCGAATATTAGAAGTGAAATTAGTTGCAATATATTCAATTACATCACGAGGCAATCGCATATTTTCATATTCGGCTTTTTTTTGCAAAATTGCCATTCTCGTTTCTAAATCTGGCGGTTGGATATCAGCAATTAAGCCCATAGAAAAGCGGGAACAAAGGCGTTCTTGTAAACGGGGAATTTGATTTGGGGGGCGATCGGACGCTAGAACCACCTGTTTACCAGCTTCGTGTAAAGTATTAAAAGTATGAAAAAACTCTTCTTGCGTGTATTCCTTACCTTCAATAAATTGAATATCATCCACCAAAATTACATCAGCCGCCCGATAATGTTCCCGAAAACTCTGCATACTATCCTTACGAATCGCTGCAATTAAATCATTAGTAAATTGCTCAGTAGAAACATAAAATATTTTAGAATCAGGCGCAATTTCTAACCGATAATGACCAATTGCTTGCATTAAATGAGTTTTTCCTAACCCAACTCCACCACAAAGAAATAAAGGATTAAACTCTCTTCCCGGAGATTCCGCAACGGCTAAAGATGCAGCGTGCGCCATGCGATTATTTGGCCCAACTACGAACCGGGAAAAAACGTGCTTAGGGTTAAGTGTACTTGGTTTTAGTCGATGTCTCTCCAGATTTTCGGAAGTTTTCGCCTCGTCAGGTAGGGGCCAAAAAATTTGGGTATCAGCGTTAGAAGAAGTTTCCTCACCTTGGTCAATAGTGAGGTAAATTTCTACCCTATGACCTAAAATGTCTTGTACCACATCTGCGATCGTCTTGATATAGTACTTCTGAAGCCAATTCCGGGCAAATGGATTAGGTGTGCGAATCACCAAACAGTTATTTTCCAACTGTTCCGGCGACGCAGTTTTAATCCAAGTTTCAAAAGTGGGGCGGCTTAATTGTACCTGCAACCGTTCCAATACTTGACTCCAGAGACTCTCAAGACCAACATCCACAAGCTTTTCCCCTAGTGCTAACAGGCAAAAATCAATTATCCCATCAGCTTAGCAACTCTACAGTCGCAGATCTAAACCAAGCAACGTTAATCATTGTTCGTGCAAGATAGGATTAGATGCTTAATTTGACAAAATCATGATATCGGTCAATTTTTCGGGAAAAAAACCAACTATTCAGCGAATGTTACTAGTAGTAGCAGCAGGGATAGCATTTTTATCAGGCTGTTCTCAGCCTTCCGCTTTAAAAAGTGAGGGTGATTCACCAGACAGTGAAAATCAAAATACTCCCCTTCCAGTTTCCCAAACAAATCCCAGAACTTCTAACTTTGTAGTAGAAGCAGTGGATAAAGTTGGCCCAGCAGTAGTAAGAATCGATTCTTCCCGCAGAGTCAGAAGAGACATGGCTGAAGGATACGGAGATCCATTTTCTCGCCGATTTTTTGGCGCACCTCCACCTTCCCGCAGAGTGGAACAAGGAACTGGATCGGGTTTTTTAATTAATGCTGAAGGACAAGTTCTTACTAATGCTCATGTGATTGATGGTGCGGATACAGTTAAGGTAACGCTTAGTGATGGTCGTAGTTTTACAGGTAAAGTTTTGGGACAAGACAAAGTAACTGATATTGCAGTAGTCAAAATTAATGCTGATAATTTGCCTACAGTTCCTTTGGGTAATTCGGAAAATTTACAACCTGGAGAATGGGCGATCGCAATTGGCAATCCTCTAGGTTTAGATAAAACTGTTACTGTAGGCGTAATTAGTGCTACTGACAGAAGCAGTTCTCAAGTAGGTGTTCCCGACAAACGCATTGGTTTTATTCAAACAGATGCCGCAATTAATCCTGGTAATTCTGGCGGGCCTTTGTTAAATTCTCGTGGTGAAGTAGTTGGTATTAATACAGCAATTATTGGTGGTGCTCAAGGATTAGGTTTTGCCATTCCAATTAATCGAGCCCAACAAATTGCCCAACAATTAATTACCAAAGGGAAAGTTGAACATCCTTTCATTGGTGTACAAATGGTAAATCTAACTCCCGAAATTAAAAAAAGATTAGAAGTTGCTAGCAATGGCAGAATTAATATTACTGCCGATCGCGGAGTTTTAGTTGTTCGCACTGTACGTAATTCTCCCGCAACTAGGGCAGGAATTAAACCTGGAGATATAATTCAAAAAGTTGGCGATCGCACCGTCACCAAATCCGACCAAGTACAGGACGAAATTGAGAAATACAAGGTTGGCGATCGTTTACCCATCCAAGTCCAACGCGACAACAAAACCGAAAATTTACAAGTTCAACTGGGTACTCTCCCCACTACCGCAACAATGAATGAAGAACCTTAAACTAGTAGTTAGTTACTATATTAATTGCAGTTTTCATTAATCCCAAATCTGGAATCACCATGTCTGAAATTTTGCAAATCTCCCAACTTGGTAATCCCATCTTACGCCAACAAGCCCAACCTATCCACGATGTTCAGGACGAACGAATTCAAAAACTAATTGATGATTTAATTGCTACTGCTGTTGCCGAAAATGGTGTTGGGATAGCTGCACCCCAAGTAGCGCGATCGTATCGCTTATTTATTGTTGCGTCTCGTCCCACTCTCAGGTATCCCAACGCCCCCTCAATGTCCCACACACCAATGATTAATCCCCGCATTATCGGACATTCAACAGAGGTAGTAAAAGATTGGGAAGGTTGTTTAAGCGTTCCCGGAATTCGCGGTTTAGTCCCCAGATATCAGACAATAGAAGTTGAATATACCACCAGAGATGGCAAATTAGAAAAACAAGAATTAACCGATTTTGTCGCCAGAATTTTTCAACATGAATACGATCATTTAGAAGGAATGGTATTTTTAGATCGGCTAGAAACCACCAAAGATATCATCACCGAACAAGAATACCAAAAAATCATTGTCTAACCGTAGGGTGCGTTACACTGCGTTAACGCACCAACTAATTTATTTCTGCTCTAACTACATCCTTTCCAAAACTTGAATTCCCAACAAAGACAATCCCAATTTGAGAGTTCTAGCAGTAATATCGCAAAGAATTAACCGAGAACTTCTTTGCGGTTCTTCTGCTTTCAAAACATCACATTCTTCATAAAACTTGTTAAACTTTTTACTCAGTTCATACAAGTACTCACAAAGGCGATTAGGTAACAAATCTTGCTCGATATTTTTGAGAACTTCGCTAAGTTGTAGCAAATGTTTTGCTAATACTAACTCCTCATCTTCTTGTAATAACACTTTAGCATCTTTTTGCAGTTGCTCAAAGTCTATATTACCTTTACGTCCAATGCTACGAATCCGCGCATAAGCATAAAGTAAATAAGGTGCGGTATTCCCTTGAAGAGAAAGCATTTTATCGAAACTGAAGACATAATTGCTATTCCGATTTTGGCTTAAGTCAGCATATTTAACTGCACTAATACCAATTACTTGAGCAACATTAGCAATAAACTCTTCAGACTCTTGGCGATTTTCATCTTTTAGTCTAGATTCTAAATCGGCACGGGCGCGATCGATCGCCTCATCCAACAAATCTTTTAACCTTACAGTTTCCCCAGAACGAGTTTTTAGCTTCTTGTTATCTTCACCCAATACCAACCCAAAAGGAACATGAACTAATTCTACATTATCAGGAATCCAACCAGCCCGTTTTGCCACTTGAAAAACCTGTGCAAAATGATTCGCTTGTCCTGCATCAGTAACATAAATAATCCTTTCAGCACGATCCTGAAAAATCCGATAACGCAGCGCCGCTAAATCAGTAGTTGCATAGTTATAACCTCCCCCAGATTTTTGCACAATCAAAGGCAAAGGTTGACCTTCTTTGTTACTAAATCCTTCTAGGAAAACACACTGAGCACCAGCATCTTCTTCCAGTAATCCTGTCTTTGCCAAATCCTCAACAACATCTGGTAACAAGGGATTATAAAAAGACTCTCCCCTTTCCGTTACTTTCACATCCAGCAAATTGTAAATTACTTGAAATTCCCGCCGAGATTGTTCGCAAAGTAACTGCCATGCGCGACGCGAATCTTCCGCACCAGATTGCAGTTTTACAACTTCTTCTCTCGCCGTTTCTTGGAATGTTTCATCTTCATCAAACCGCTTTTTAGCCTTACGGTAAAATTCGACTAAATTCCCTAAATCAACTGCATTAGCAGTAGTCAATGCTTCCGGGCAAACTTCTCTCAAATAGGCAATCAACATTCCAAATTGAGTTCCCCAATCTCCCACATGATTGAGTCGGAGAACATCTTCCCCTTTAAATTCTAAAATCCGGGCAATACAATCACCAATAATCGTCGAACGCAAATGCCCAACGTGCATTTCTTTGGCAATATTAGGGCTAGAAAAATCAACAACTACTCGCTGAGGATTTTTGCTTGGGGAAATTCCTACACGAGGATCTGTTTGAATAGAATTTACTTGCGCTTCTAAATATTCCGGTTTAATTGTCAAGTTAATAAAACCAGGCCCAGCTATTTCTGGAGTCAGGCAGATATCTTCTATTTTAAGATGTTGGATTATTTTTTCTGCGATCGCCCTTGGTGCTTGTTTCAACTGCTTGGAAAGTCCCAAAGCAGCATTAGATTGATAATCACCAAACTTTGGATTGCTAGCAGGTACTAACATCGGATCTACTTCAGCAAAATCCGTGCCAAAAGCCGCAATTAAAGCTTGTTGAAACTTGGTTTTTAGTTGTTCAATAGTAGAATTCATGGGAATCTTGGCTACAAAATAAGCAGCTTGTCTTTTAATTCATGGTATTCATGTCCAGCTTCATACTCACATCTAACCAAGTAGAACGAGTAATCGGTGCGCTGGTGGAGATATAGTCTATCCCAGTTTCGGCTACTGCACGGATAGTTTCCAAAGTAATATTGCCCGATGCTTCAATTTTGATCCGCTCATTAAATTGACGGATAATCTCTACCGCTTGCCGCATCACTTCTAGCGGCATATTATCCAACATAATAATATCCGCACCATATTCTAAAGCTTCTTTGACTTGATTAATATTTTCCGTTTCCACTTCTATTGTTAAAGGATAGGGCATTTGCGCTCGAATCCGGGCGATCGCATTTCCAATACCACCAGCCGCCTGAATATGATTATCCTTGATCATCACCGCATCATCCAAACCCATCCGGTGATTCACCGCCCCTCCTACCTGAGAAGCGTACTTTTCCAATAATCTCAAACCAGGTCTAGTTTTGCGAGTATCCACCAATTTCACAGGTAAATCAGCAATTTTATCCGCATATTGCCGAGTCAGACTGGCAATCCCACTCAAGTGCATCACTATATTTAAAGCTACCCGCTCTCCCATTAATAACGCATCCGCAGGGCCATGTATTCGCGCAATCACATCCCTTTTCTCGCACCAAGTTCCCTCAGCAACTATAGGTACAAAGCGAACTTGCTGACTCATCATCTGAAACACTCTAGCCGCAATAGGTAATCCAGCGATGATCCCCTCTTCTTTAGCAATCCACTCCGCCCTACCCACTCGCACCTGTCCTGATAATAAGCTTTGGGTGGTGCGATCGCCCCGCCCCAAATCCTCCAACAACCAATTCTGTAGGATAGAATCCAAAACCAACCAAGATGGTAAAACAGGAGTTCCACTAACCACTTAAATTTTTCCTCTGTAACTTTTAGCCTTCTGGAGATAACTTAACTCAAAACCCTCTCCAAAAGCGAGTTATAGCCTTTCCCCAAAAAACTTTTTCCAAATGCTTGACAAACCCGAATAGGGTTGGTAGATTAGTAAAGCGGTCGAGAGGAAGCCGAGCGAAAGTGAAGCACTCCAGAGCGCCCGAACCTAGAAAAAAGTATAGTTTGAAAGCCAAAAAAAGCCAAACTCGTCAAAGAAAAATATAAAAGTTTCCTTTCGGGGAAACGAAAGAGTCAAGTTATCAAATCAA